>DJMM01000018.1 GCA_002435365.1 Ignavibacteriales bacterium UBA6490 | reverse complement strand
AATCAGTAATTATAATATTATAAGCAACTCTCCGCAAAAAATCCATAAACATTCATAATTATTAAATATAAACATTGTAAAGAATAGTTAAAGTGATTAAAGAACGAATGTAAACTGAATGATATAAGGATCAGTCCGGATTGAGTGAGTGCCTTCTTTCTAATCCTATTCAATTGAAGATCTGATCTGGTTCTAATCCCGGAAAAATGGGATTAGAATGGGAATAGAATCAGGTTAGAACGGGATCAGAATGGGGACAGATTCCGGAGATGTGACCAACCTGAATCATTAAAATTGAAACAGTCCGAAAAGCTGCTGTCGGTGTTTTCTACGTTTCTGATTTTGAAGTGCTGATTTTCAATTTTTTCTGATTGTTCAACTTGCCAAAAGTTTCTTAAATTTGAATAATAATTTTTATGGGACTGTCAGATGAATAAATCTCTGCAAAACTTATTTTATCCGAAAAGTTTGCTTATTGCAGGAGTATCCTCAAAAAAAGGAAGTATAGGTTACGAATTAACCTCCTCGATCTTAAAAAATGGATTTAAGGGTGAAATTTACCTTGTAAATCCTTCTTCTGAGGAAATTCTTGGTATAAAATGTTATAAAAATGCATCGGCTGTTCCCGGGTCGCCTGATATGGCAGTGATTCTCGTCCCAAAACATTTAGCAGAACAGGTTATAGACGAATGTATAGCTATCGGCATAATGTCATTTATTCTGATAACTGCAGGTTTCCGTGAAACAGGCAGAGAGGGTGAAAAGGCGGAAAAAAGGATTGCGGAAAAAATAAAATCCGCAGGTGCCAGGCTGGTTGGTCCCAACTGTATGGGTGTTATTAATACTCTGGATGAAGTAAAACTTAATGCAACATTTGTTGCAGAATACCCTGAAGCCGGAAAATCAGCTTTCCTTTCACAAAGCGGTGCGCTGGGTGCAGCTGTACTTAACTCTCTCCGTGAAACCGGGATAAAATTTGCCCATTTTATAAGTGTCGGCAATAAAGCGGATATTTCTGAGAACGATCTTATCGGTTTCTGGAGTGAGGATAAAAATATTTCTGTTATTGCATTATATCTTGAAAGTTTTACCGACGGGAAAAATTTTCTTGAAGCAGTAGGAAATCAGGTAAACAGGAAACCTGTTATAATTCTGAAAGCAGGTAAAACGGAAAGCGGTAAGAAAGCAGCTTCCTCGCATACCGGAGCCCTGGGCAGCAGTGACAGGTCTGTTGACGCAGTTGTAAACCAGTTTGGACTGATAAGGGTTGATAATCTGAATGATCTTTTCAATACCGCCAAGGGATTCGAATTTTTTCCTCCCCCCAAGGGAAATAAAGTTGCAGTGGTTACAAACGCAGGCGGTCCGGCCATTCTTGCCGTGGATATGATTGAAAACTGCGGATTGCATTTATCGTCCCTTTCTGATATTACCCGTGATCAATTGAAAAATTTTGTACACCCTGAAGGCAGTATAAATAATCCGGTCGATTTACTTCCCGGTGGAACCGCTGAAACCTATAAGTCTGTAGTTGAAATTCTCATACAGGATGATCAGGTAGACTCTGTTCTGGTAATATTTGTTGAACCGGTAATGGTAAAACCACTGGCGGTTGCGGAGGCCGTAAACTCTGTTAACACAGATAAACCGGTATTTACAGTGGCCATGCCTCTTCCCGAATTCTGGGGCGAGTATAAGAAAAAATATCCATCATCAAGACCAGTGTTCCGGAATCCGGAAGACCCTGCTGTAATTATTAAAAATATGCTGGGATTTCATCAGTATAAAATCAATCAGAATAGACTAAAAGTAAAAAAAGTAGCAAAAAAAGGAATTATTACAAGCCAGCAGGGATTTTTATCCCAGACCGAGGTCCTGGGAATTGCTGAGATGTACTCAATTCCGGTTGTTAAAAATATGCAGGCATCGTATGACCACCTGCATAATATTAAGGATGGTTTTCCGTTTGTGCTGAAAGCAGGCGGCAAAAATATAATACATAAAACCGAACTCGGCGGAGTTCAGCTGAATATCACTTCTCAAGCAGAATTAATTTCTGCCGCTGATAAGATGATGCTGAAGTTCAAAAATTCGGGGACTGAATGTGAGTATTTTATTCTGCAGCCCTACATTAAAACCCGTTATGAATTGCTGGCAGGGGGTTTTACTGATCCCGACTTTGGTGCAATGGTTATGTTCGGCTCCGGGGGAAAGTATGTTGAATTTTATAAAGATGTTGCAGTTAAATCTGCCATGCTTTCTGAAACTGACCTGGATGATATTATAAACAGTACTGTGATGGGTAAATTATTAGACGGGGTAAGGGGAGAAGAAAAAGCGGACATACCGGCTGTCAAAAAAATACTTTCATCCGTTGGTCAGATGATGCTTGATTTTGATGAAATTGGGGAAATAGATCTTAACCCCCTCATATTATCTGAAGAGAACAAACTTTACGCAGTAGATATAAGGATTAAACTTAAATAAAATGAAAATATTGTCATCAGAATATTTCTCCTACAGAAATAATGAACTCTTTTGTGAAGAAGTACCGGTCAGGGAAATAGTGAATAAATCCGGGACACCGGCCTACATTTACAGCAGGAAATTTTTCCAGGACCGCTATCGTGATTTTATAAATGCATTCAGTCCGGTTGATCATTCGGTTTTTTATGCCGTTAAGGCAAACGGCAACCTGAGTGTGATAAAAACTTTTGTGGATCAGGGCAGCGGTATTGATGTTAACTCTGAAGGTGAACTTTTCAGGGGATTGAAGGCGGGTGCCGATCCCGGGAAAATCATTCTCACCGGTGTAGGAAAATCGGAATCTGAAATAAGGCTGGGCATTGAGAAAAATCTTCTGCTGATTAAAGCCGAATCAGAAGAGGAAATATCTCTGATAAATAGAATTGCTTCAGAAATGGGAAAAACTGCAGATGTAGCGGTAAGGATCAATCCTGATGTAAATCCGGGGACACATCCTTACATTTCCACCGGACTTGCGGAAAATAAATTCGGCGTCGACAAATCAACAGCGGCCCGGTTATTTAAAATGAAAGATGAATTTTCAAACATCAGATTTTCGGGGATCGATATGCATCTGGGATCGCAGATAACTTCTGTGTATCCCTATGTTGAAGCGGTCAGGAAAATGTCCGAATTTTATTTTTATCTTCGTGATAACGGCATAAAGCTTTCGCATTTTGATATCGGCGGGGGAATGGGTATCCGTTACAGCAGCGAGGAGGTATTCACTATCAATGAACTTGCAGAAGCAATTCTTCCTGATCTTAAGAAGCTTGGGTGCAGGATTCTTCTGGAGCCGGGGCGGTCGCTTACTGCAAACGGCGGAATTTTAGCCACTAAAGTTATGTTTACGAAATCGAATCAGCTGAAACATTTTCTTATTACCGATGCAGCTGTAAATGATCTGCTGCGTCCAAGTTTTTATGGTGCCTACCACCATATCCAGCCTGTCGTTCTTGAAAGTGAAAGGAAAGAAATTACGGCTGATATTGTGGGTCCCGTTTGCGAGAGCGGAGATTTCCTGGCCAAAAACAGGTCAATTATGCAAACATTCGGAGGTGAATTATTAGCTGTTCTGGCGGCAGGTTCATATGGCATGGTAATGAGCTCAAATTACAATGCAAGGCGCCGTGCGCCCGAAATAATGGTTGACGGAAAGGAATTTTATTTTGTCAGAAGCAGGGAAAATTTTGAGCATCTTATTTATGATGAAGAATCATTAATGAAGTAAAATGGATCGTAAAAATTTTGTAAAAATTCTGGGAGCTGCTGCACTTTTTCCGCAGATAAGTTTCGGTAAAACCGATCAGGATGATAAGATAAAACGAATAAAGCCTGCCAGGCTGAAAAAAGGGGATAGGATTGGCTTGGTTGCCCCGGGGGGATTCATTACTGAAAAAGAGCTTCAGGAAGCCGTTGAAAATCTTAAGATGCTGGGATTCATACCCGTACCCTCGCCGAATATCCTGCAGCGTTTTGGATATCTTGCAGGCAGAGACAGTATCCGTGCTGCGGATCTTAATGAAATGTTCAGAAGGAAGGATATCGATGGTATTGTCTGTGCGCGCGGCGGTTACGGGTGCACCAGGATTCTTCACTTACTGGATTATGATGCTATTAAAAGCAATCCGAAAGTAATTGTAGGTTATAGTGATATAACAGCACTGCTTTATGCTATTTATTCCCGTACCGGTCTGGTATGCTTCCATGGTCCTGTTGGTATAAGTACATTCAATACATTCAGCATTCAATACTTCGGGGAAATACTGATGCATTCCTACGATAGTCTGCAATTAATCAGCATGCCGGAAAATGCAGAATCGGAATTTGATTTAAGGACAATTAGCAGCGGCAAATGCAAAGGTGAGCTTGCCGGGGGCAATTTGTCAATTGTGGTCTCGCTTATCGGAACACCTTATGATATCAACTATGAAGGGAAAATTATTTTTCTTGAAGATGTTGACGAGCAGCCATACAGGATTGACCGGATGATGACTCAGATGATCCAGTCAGGGAAATTCGATAAGGCTTCAGGAATTGCGCTGGGATTGTTTTCCAAATGCGAAGCGAAGGAAAAAGATCCTGACTCCCCCCGCTCCTTCACATTATTTGAAGTGCTGGTGGAGCGACTTGCTGGTCTGGATATACCAGTTATTTATGGATTATCTTTTGGTCATATTACCAATAAATTTACTTTGCCGTTCGGAATTAAAGCCGAGCTTAATACATTTACTAAAACATTTACATTGCTTGAACCAGCTGTTTTGTAGGAGATAAAATGAGAATTATAGTTATCACTTTCTTAGTTTTTAATGCAGTAATATTTAACGGATGTTTAATTTTTCATAAAATATCGTACAAAATAACTACCGACGGAAAGAAGGGAACCGCTGAAGTATATTTCTACGATATCCGCTCCAATGCAGAGAATCCTTCCGAATTCGATGAAGATAAAACAAGCCTGTTTACATATATGTGGAAGAGCGCTGAATTTCTAAGTAATATGAAAAATGAAGGAAAGGAGATCCTGGAGAGGGAATTATTCTTATCCGGCGATACCTTAAATGGAAAAGCAATTTTCAGTTTTGATGATATCAGCAGCGTTGAGAATATAATGATCGATAATGATTTTTATTATATGACTCTGCCGCTTGAGGATTCAGTGATATCTACAAATGGTGAAATAATTACATCCCAGCAGTACAAAAGAATTTTATGGGAACGGGGAATTCCTGAATTAAGATTTGAAATACTCGGCTTTTCGTTCGAGTATGAAAGATACCGTCCGCTCGGTTATCATTTTAAATCGTTGAAATGATGGTTGCAGAAGTTGTATTTCCGCTTCCATTCAGGAATTCTTTCAGTTATAAAGTGCCGGGGACGCTGAAAGGGCATATAAAAGAAAGGGTAAGGGTAATTGCACCGTTCGGGAAAAGAATTCTTACCGGATTTGTTGTCTCGTTGAGCAGTGAATCTTCTGAAAGCGGTGAGTTAAAAGAGATAATGGATATTCTTGACGATGAGGAGATCTTTTCTTCTGCCCATCTGGAATTTTATAAATGGTTAGCTGATTATTATATGTGTTCCGTCGGTGAAGCACTTAAGCTTGCGGCACCGTATGGATTTGAGATCGAATCAAAAAAGAGGATTATTGCCGATCAGGATTTCTGCGGTAATCTTTTTGACGGGGAAAAAAACAAGGAAAGTGTTCGCGGTAAAGTCCTGGAAATATTAAAGCAGAAATCCGGTACCACTTTTTCACTTCTTCAGAAACTGAGCGGAAAGAAAAACATCTATTCTGTTGTCAGAAAACTTGAATCGGAAGGTGCGGTTACAGTTCTGGACGAATTGCCCGGGGCGAAAACCAAGCCCAAGCTTCAGAGTTTTGTGAGGATAGCAAAGTCAGCCGATGTAATTTATGAGAATATCGCACTGCTTGAAGAGAGAACGCCGGTACAGGTTAAAATTCTTCTCGAGCTGATGGGCAAAAAGAGCAGAGAAATTTCACTTGCTAAGCTTCTTAAAAAAACCGCTGCATCAGCCTCTTCTGTCAGCTCTCTGCAAAAAAAAGGATTTGTGGAAGTATATTCAAAAGAGATTGAGCGGAAATACACGGAACATTATTCTGAACAGGAGCAGCAATTTATTTTAAGCGCATCTCAGAAACAGGTTGTTGATGAGACTGCGGAGTATATAAAAGAGAGTAAGTTCAAACCTTTTCTGCTGCATGGTGTTACAGGCAGCGGAAAAACACAGGTTTATATTGAACTTGCCAGGATTGCAGTTGAAAAAGGGAAATCGGTAATTATCCTGGTACCTGAGATTTCGCTTACTCCCCAGATTACTTCTAGATTTATAAATACATTCGGCGATTCAGTATCGGTTCTGCACAGCAGAATGTCCAAAGGCGAGCGATTTGATTCATGGCGGAAAATCAACGATGGAGATAAATCGATAATTATTGGTGCACGCTCAGCGTTGTTTGCACCGGTAAAATCGCCGGGACTGATTATAATCGATGAGGAGCATGATCAGAGTTACAAGCAATCGGACACTATTCCAAGGTACAATGCAAGGGACGCAGCGGTGATGCTTGCCAGCTATACAGAATGTCCTGTTATCCTTGGATCGGCTACACCATCTATTGAAAGCATGCATAATGCAAAAACAGGAAAATACAGACTTTTAAGTCTTCCGGAAAGAATTGATAACGCCAGTCTGCCTTCAATTGTACTTGTAAATATACTTACTGAACAAAAGCATAGGAGGATGGAGAATGTATTTTCATCGGTTCTTCTTAATAAAATTGAAGACCGGCTAAAGAAAAAAGAGGGAATAATACTTCTTCAGAACAGAAGGGGATTTTCAACCCAGCTTTTCTGCGGTGACTGCGGTGAAGTGGAAAAATGTGAGAACTGCTCTGTTCCCATGGTTTTTCATATTAATAAGAACAATCTTGAATGTCATTATTGCGGATTAATCAAAAAAGTACCGGAAGCATGCACTTCCTGCGGTTCCCTGTCCCTTAAATTTTTCGGTACCGGCACTGAAAGAGTGGAGGATGAGATTGAATATTACTTTCCGAATGCAAAGATAAGGCGGATAGACTCTGATTCCATTTCACGGAAAAATGTGCTGGGTAAAATATTAAACGAATTCGGTAAAGGTGAAATAGATATTCTCATCGGCACCCAGATGGTATCGAAAGGTCTTGATTTTCCACGGGTTACACTGGTGGGTGTAATATCCGCGGAAACCAGCTTATGGCTTCCTGATTTCAGATCCGATGAAAGAACATTCCAGTTATTAACACAGGTTGCAGGCAGAGCAGGCAGAAGTAATATTGAAGGTGAAGTAATTATTCAGACAAAGAACGAAAAGAATTTTGCGCTTCAGAAAGTTCTGCTTAATGATTATGAGGGTTTTTATCAGCAGGAGTCATCTCTCAGAAAATTGAGATCCTACCCTCCATTCTCGAGATTGTGTCTCATCGAGTTTAAAGATAAAGATGAAGAATATGCAAAAGGAGCATCAGTTGATTTTCATAAAAGAATACTGAGTTACAGGAAAAATCTGGAAATAACACAGCCCATTCCTGCTCCGCTGGCTCGCCTGAAAGGCTATTTTCGTTATCATATCATGGTGAAAAGCAGAAGAGAAAATGATCCAGGCGGCGGTTTGATGCGTAAAGCGGTTTCTGAATCCCTTGTTGATTTTAATAAAACAAGCAGATTCAGGGAAGTAAGACATATAATTGATGCCGACCCCCAAAGTATCCTCTGACTTTATATCTATTTATTTTTAGCTGCTTCCTTAAAATCAAGCGCTGCCGAATTCATGCAATATCTTTTTCCTGTGGGAGCAGGACCATCATCAAATACATGGCCGAGATGAGCTCCGCATTTTGCACATGTTACTTCATCTCTTATCATTCCATGACCATAATCCTTAGTAATAATTATATTCCCGTTATCAATAGCCTCATAAAAGCTTGGCCAGCCGCAGCCCGCATCATACTTGGTATCGGACCTGAAAAGTTCGGTGCCGCATCCAATGCATTTGTAAATCCCGGTTTTCCAAAAATCATCATAGATGCCGGTGAAAGGAGGTTCGGTACCCTTTTGCCTTGTAACCCTGTACTGTTCTGGGGTAAGCATTTGTTTCCATTCTGCATCTGTTTTAATGATTTTTTCTTTCATCGTTTTTTTGTCTTCTTTCTTTTTCTGGTCCTGAGCTTTTAATGTTGTTTCACTCCATAAAAAATTAAATACAAACAGCAAAAGCGACAATGCTGCAATAATGACTAAAAATCTCAGGGCAATATTTCTTAAATTCATCTTTATAACCTTAATATTGGCACAAACTCTGATCAAATATGCATCTTTATAAACAAATATAAAGTCCATATTCAAGTGCTTGTGTTGATAGGCATATTACTAAAACGATCCCTGAATATTGAAAACCTGCTGAAAAATATGTACATGGAAGATTCAGATATATTGCTGAAAGGGTGACAATATCTTATTTAAATTTTTTTAATTCCCTCAAACAAAGCCAGGTGCCTCTTCAAATTCAGATTATTTGGAGTGGCAACCTCCCCGGAGCCCGGGGAGGTTTTTTAATATCGGAATGATTCTGATTCACAGATAAACGGCAGCCCGATAGAATAACTCTTATTTATTTTCCAATCATATTTTCTGGTAGAAGAAGCTTATCCAGCTCCTCTTTTGACAAAAGATTATTTTCAAGCACCAGATCATAGACGCTTTTATTTCTATCAAGCGCCTCTTTTGCTAATCTTGTTGAAACTTCGTATCCCAGTACAGGATTTAAGGCGGTAACAATACCAATGCTGTTTTCAACAAGTTCCCTGCAGCGTTTTTCATTTGCCGTTATTCCGTCAATACATTTATACCTGAGTACGTTCATACCGTTTTTAAGCATTTCGATCGACTCAAAAATACTCTGTACAATAACAGGCTCCATAACATTTAACTGCAGCTGTCCGGCTTCGGCAGCCATTGTAACTGTAAGATCATTCCCGATAACTTTAAAAGCTATCTGATTCACCACTTCGGGAATCACAGGATTCACTTTTCCGGGCATTATGGAAGAGCCGGGCTGCATGGGGGGGAGATTTATTTCATTTATTCCGGTCCGGGGTCCCGATGAAAGCAGGCGGAGATCATTGCAGATTTTGGATAATTTGACAGCCAGTCTTTTTACAGCTGAAGAATACATTATGAAAGCACCGGTGTCCTGTGTTGCTTCAACAAGATTTTCCGCAAGAACAATCTCCAGCCCGGTTATTTGTCCCAGGTTTTTAATGCACTTACTGCTGTAACCGGGTGCGGCGTTTATGCCGGTGCCAATTGCAGTAGCACCCATATTCACTTCAAGAAAAAGTTTTGAATTCTGTTCGAGCCGTTCAATTTCTTCACCGAGCATAACCGCGAAAGCTTCAAATTCCTGTCCAAGCGTCATCGGGACGGCATCCTGAAGCTGTGTTCTTCCCATCTTGATGATATTTGAAAATTCTTTTCCTTTTTTCCTGAATGATTCTATCAGTGATCTCAGTACCACAATTAGCTTTTTATTGCTGTTGATCAGTGCGATCTTCACGGAAGTCGGATATGCATCGTTTGTAGACTGGGACAGGTTGACGTGGTTATTCGGGTGACAGTATTGATATTCACCTTTTTGGTGACCAAGGATCTCGAGGGACCGGTTTGCAATAACCTCATTAATGTTCATATTTGTGGATGTGCCAGCGCCGCCCTGTATCATGTCTACTACAAAATGACCATGATATTTGCCGCTTATGATTTCACTGCACGCCTGAATGATTGCATCCGCAACATTTTTTTCCAGAAGACCCAGTTCAAAATTTGCCCGGGCTGCAGCCATTTTAACCATTGCAAGTGCTTCAACAAGAACAGGGTAGAAGGAGAGGGTTACACCGCTGATATTAAAATTTTCCACTGCGCGGAGGGTCTGAATGCCAAAGTACATTTCGTATGGTACATCCCTGCTGCCCAGAAGGTCATGTTCATTTCTGGTTCTGCCGGACTGATATTGTGCACCATGATTGATTTCGCGTGTATTGGCAAACTGCATCCTTCTGAAGATAACTTTTGCCATCCTGGAGAATATTTTCAGCGGGATTTGCGAATTATTCTTCTCCAGTTCAAAGAATCTCTCACCCGACAATTTCAGAATTACGGAATCTTTGGTGGCACGTGCACTGGTAGAGTGAGGGGAATCATCGATTAAAGAACCTTCTCCCAGAAAATCCGATTGTTTAAAAACCGCGAGCCTTTTTTCTTCTCCAAAAGGAGTTTTTTTGAAAAGCTCCACTTCTCCTTCAAGTATAATATAAAGATACTTACGAGCATTGCGCTCCACATATAATAATGCCTCTTTTTTATAATTATCCGCTTCAATTACCGCTGCCAGGATTTCTATCTCTTTTTCATCAAGATCGAGGAAAAGTTCTATTCCCCGGATAAAATCGTTAATATGTTTTGTATTCATATGATTAATCACTTATTAATTTAAAATTAACCCCAAAAACTACCGAAAGTGGAATGGGAAACAAAATGAGTTCATCGAAAGATGAAACGGATATGTTCAGCATCCGCATATTCTGTACAAAAAGGGAACTTAATCACTTTATCTTCCGCTTACCCTACGGTTATCCTACGGCTACCCAACGGTTCTCCTCCGACTGTGTCTACTTAATTGCGGAGGATAGGTGTGGAGTAGATGGGGGACAGGCGTTTTTTAAACCGGAAATTTCCAAGGTGCTTTATAACCTCAGGTGCCTATTTATTATAAATTATTAACGGTTTAACAATTATTCTTAGGGTGAATTTATAAAAAGTGAAAACATATCTTCTTTGGATATCTATACCTCTCTCTTTATATTTGGCAATTAAAATTTCATTTCAAGTAAGATTTTGATGCAGAATATTAACATTAAAGACCTTTCGGAGTATGTTGGTCAGCAGATTACACTTAAAGGGTGGGTTTACAATAAAAGGGCCAGCGGGAAAATCAAATTTGTAGTTCTCAGGGACGGTACAGGATATCTGCAGTGTGTGTATTTTAAGGGAAATGTTTCACCGGAAGTTTTTGAATTAGCTGATAAGCTTGGTCAGGAGTCATCTATTGAGGTTACTGGGATGATTAAAGATGAGAAAAGGGCTCCCGGCGGTTTTGAAATGGACGGTACTGATTTAAAAATTATCTCCGAATCACACGATTATCCGATAACTCCAAAAGATCATGGAATTGAATTTCTGATGGATAACCGCCATTTATGGCTGCGGTCATCAAAGCAGGTTGCAATACTTCGCATCAGGCACAGGATCATAAAAGCGATTAGGGACTTTTTTGACGGAAAGGGATTCATCCTTATGGATGCCCCTATTCTAACTCCTTCTGCTGTGGAAGGTACATCCACTCTTTTTGAAACTGAATATTTCGATCTAGGGAAAGCATATCTTACACAATCAGGACAATTATATGCTGAAGCCGGCGCAATGGCTCTGGGTAAAGTTTATACTTTCGGACCCACATTTAGAGCTGAAAAATCCAAAACCAGAAGGCATCTTACCGAGTTCTGGATGGTTGAGCCGGAGGTAGCCTTTGCCGATTTGAATGATAATATGGATCTTGCTGAAGAATTTCTTGAGTTTATAGTTCAATCCGTTATTAAAGATATGGCAGATGAGCTTAAAATCCTTGAGCGGAATACTGAATTATTGAAAAATGTAAAGAGACCTCTGCCCCGAATATCCTATGACGAAGCCGTTGAAATACTGAAGAAAAACGGAATTGATTTTCAATGGGGGAACGATCTGGGCGGAACCGATGAAACTGTAATTTCAAATCAATTCGACAGACCGGTAATGGTACACCGTTATCCCTCTGAAGTTAAAGCTTTTTATATGAAAAGGGATCCGCAGAACGAAAAACTTGCACTTGCAGTTGATGTTCTTGCACCGGAAGGATACGGCGAAATAATCGGCGGAAGTCAGAGAGAGGATAATTTAGATTTCTTACTGGAAAGAATAAAAGAACATAATCTACCTATTGAAGCATTTGAATGGTATCTTGATCTTCGTAAATATGGTTCGGTTCCTCATTCCGGATTCGGTCTGGGGCTTGAACGTACAGTAAGCTGGATTTGCGGTCTCGACCATTTGAGGGAAGCGATACCTTTCCCCAGGTTGATTTACAGAAAAACTCCTTAAAAATAAATATACACCAGATGAACCTCGAAATAGTATTATTCATTATTTTCAGCGGAATTGCTGCAGTAACAGCAGTATTAATGATCACCCGCAAAAATCCGATAATTTCGGCTTTGTTTCTCGTCCTGAATTTTGCATCGCTGGCCGGTTTATACCTTGTACTTAATGCGCAATTCATCGCTGTTGCACAGGTAATTGTTTATGCAGGAGCAATAATGGTGCTGTTCCTGTTTGTGATAATGCTGCTGCGTCCGGGAGAAGAAAAGCTGATGGACTTTAAGCCTGTGCTTAAAATATTTGCCATAGCATTGTCGGCTGTAGTGTTGCTGCAGATAATATATATGATCTTTCTGACCGGGCCCGGAGCGGCAATGACACCGGTACTGGAGTCGAGTATTAAAGCAGGAACAATTGAACAGATCGGCAGGGAATTGTTTACAACATACGTGCTTCCCTTTGAAGCGGCAGGATTTCTTCTTCTTGCGGCAACAATAGGTGCGCTTATTTTAGCTAAAAAGAAATTTGAGTAGTAATTATGAGTATTCCCCTCGAATATTATCTTGTTCTGAGTGCATTTATGTTTGTTACCGGTGTTACCGGCGTTCTGACAAGGCGTAATGCAATAGTAGTATTTATGTCGATCGAGCTGATGCTAAACTCGGCTAATCTTTCAATGGTTGCCTTCTCCTCCTTTATGGGTAATTCAGCCGGACAGGTATTCGTGTTTTTTGTAATGACTGTGGCTGCTGCGGAAGCTGCTGTCGGTCTTGCAATAATTATAGCATTATTCAGAAATAAGGTTTCACTTAACATTGACGAAGTCAATATTATGAAGTGGTAAAAGTCTTATTTCAAAAAAAATAACCAAATAAAACTAATGATAACAAGTTTAATTTATCTGGCAGTTCTGTTTCCTCTTGCGGGATTTTTAATTAATGGCATATACGGAAGAAAAATCCGAAGTGAAAAAATCATTGGAATTATCGGCAGCGCAGCCGTTGGTATTCCTTTCCTGGTTTCGATCGGTGCTTTTATTGAATCGCTGGGCCTTCCTCCTGATAACCGAGAAATAATAATCTCTTTATTCAACTGGATGAATGCAGGCGGTTTGAATGTTAACATTGCTTATCAGATCGATCAGCTTTCTCTTATTATGGCCCTCGTTGTAACCGGAGTAGGTTTTATAATTCACGTTTATTCTATCGGTTACATGCATGGCGATAAGGGATTCTGGAGATTTTTTGCATACATGAACCTTTTCATCTTTGCAATGATGAATCTTATCCTCGCGGATAATTTTGTGCTTCTGTTTCTCGGCTGGGAAGGAGTGGGGCTGTGTTCATATCTTCTTATCGGTTTCTGGTATGACCGGAAATTTGAAAAAAGCACCACTGCAGATGCTGCAAAGAAAGCTTTTATTGTCAACAGGATCGGTGATTTCGGATTTCTTCTGGGCATGTTCCTGATTTATCTGACTTTCGGAAGTCTGAACTTTAATGATGTATTCTCCCGTGCTTCTGCTTTTGGTGTCAATGAAACCACTTTCTCGTTCATCGCCCTCTTTTTATTTATAGGAGCTACCGGTAAATCGGCACAGATTCCTCTGTTTGTCTGGCTGCCGGATGCAATGGCAGGTCCTACTCCGGTTTCCGCATTGATACACGCTGCAACCATGGTAACGGCAGGAGTATATATGGTAGCCCGATGTTCAATTATTTTTGCTTCTGCTCCTGTTATACTTTCCCTAATTGCGGTAATCGGCCTGCTTACTGCGCTTTTTGCCGCATCCATCGGTCTTGTACAGAACGATATTAAAAAGGTTCTGGCATACTCTACTATAAGTCAGCTCGGTTATATGTTCCTGGCCTTGGGTGTAGGTGCATTTTCTGCAGGTATTTTTCATCTTATGACGCATGCTTTTTTCAAGGCGCTTTTGTTTCTTGGTGCAGGATCTGTAATTCACGCCATGCATGAGGAGCAGAATATTCAGAATTACGGCGGACTAAAAAAACATATGCCTAAGACGGCACTGACTTTTCTGATAGCAGCGCTTGCCATTTCCGGAATTCCGCCTTTGTCAGGTTTCTTCAGCAAGGACGAAATCCTGTGGTACTCTTTTTCTCAGGGAAACATATATTTCTGGCTGATCGGTGTTTTTACTGCCTTGTTAACAGCTTTTTATATGTTCCGGCTGTATTTTCTTTCATTTGAAGGCAAGGAGAGATTTGGTAATGATAAACATCCCCACGAATCTCCGGCAGTAATGACATACCCGCTGATCGTTCTCGCGGTTCTGTCAGCGGTTGGGGGATTTGTAGGAGTACCGGAAATTTTCTCTGGTGAGCATGGAAATTTCTTTCACAGCTGGATAGCCCCTGTTTTCTCTGCTGCTGAAAGAAAAATGAGTCTCTACGGCTTCCATACTCATTTTGAGGAGATTCTGCTAATGGTTATTTCAGTAGTTGGTGCTGCTGCATCAATCTATTCGGCGCGGTATATTTATCTGCACCGGATTAAACTGGCGGATAGGTTATCATCAAGGTTCGGCAGGATTTACGGCATACTCCTCAATAAATACTATGTGGATGAAGTATATGATAAGGTAATTGTTGATCCGGTTGTTAAAGTTTCCGATAAACTGTTCTGGAAAATTGCAGACAACTGGTTCATTGACGGAATAGTAAATGGTACGGCAACTGTTATTACATCATTGTCGCAGTATATAAGGAAAATACAAACAGGTGTTGCTCAGTCCTACGCACTTATTATGATGGCAGGGATTGCGGCAGCTTTGTTATGGATAATAATAAGTAATTTATAAAGAATGGAAAATAATCTTATAACATATCTGCTTGCACTGCCGGTGGCAGGAAGTATAATAATATTATATTTAAAAAAAGATAATATAATACGGTATACGGGCCTAATTTTTTCCCTGGCTGTGTTTATAATATCCCTGGTAATGTATTTCAGGTTTGATCCGGCTATTGACGGATTCCAGTTTTACCACAAAACATCCTGGATCGGGAATCTAAACATAAGTTACCAGGTAGGTGTAGACGGGCTCAGCCTCCTCTTGGTAATGCTTACGGCATTCCTTACACCGCTGACACTTATTTCAAGCTGGAGCGCAATAAACAAAAAAGTTAAGGAATTTACTTTTTTTATGCTTCTGCTGGAGATGGGAATGCTTGGAGTTTTTGTTTCCCTCGATCTGTTTCTGTTCTATATTTTCTGGGAAGCAATGCTCATACCGATGTATTTTATTATTGGTATCTGGGGAGGGGAGAGCAGGATCTATGCATCTGTAAAGTTTTTTATTTATACCATGTTCGGCTCTTTATTAATGCTTGTTGCAATAGTATGGCTGGGAGTTTATGCTTCGGGCGTCCTCGGTTATTTTTCAACAGATTACATTGAGCTTAACAATGTTGCACCGGGCATTGCCGGTACAATGCAGAACTTTATGTTCCTTGCCTTTGCATTCAGCTTTGCAATTAAAGTTCCTTTATTTCCTCTTCACACCTGGCTGCCGGATGCACACGTGCAGGCACCCACTGCTGGAAGTGTAATTCTTGCAGGAGTTCTGCTGAAGATGGGTACTTACGGACTTTTAAGGTTCTGCCTTCCGCTGTTCCCTTCGGCAAGCATCTATTTTGCTCCGGCGATTTCCATTCTGGCAATCATAGGAATTATTTATGGTGCCTTGGTTGCCATGGTACAGACCGATATGAAAAAGCTTGTAGCTTATTCATCGGTCGCACATCTTGGTTTTGTGGTTCTCGGTATTTTCGCAATGACACAGGAATCCATTCAGGGTGCGGTAATTCAGATGGTTAATCATGGCCTGTCAACAGGGGCATTATTCCTTTTAGTTGGAATTATTTATGAAAGAACCCATACCCGGGAAATTTCAAAGTATGGGGGAATCGCTAAAGTTGTTCCAGTATTTTCATTTGCCCTGTTGTTTGCCAGTCTGTCGTCAGTCGGACTGCCGGGCTTAAATGGTTTCGTCGGAGAGTTTCTCATACTGCTTGGTTCATTCAAGTCACCAGTACTTAACAGCTGGTGGTATACAGTTTTTGCAGCTTCCGGGGTGATCTTTGCAGCGGTATACCTTTTATGGATGTATCAAAGAGTAGCCTTCGGGGAAATTAAAAATCCTGCTATGAAGGATATTAAGGATATGAATAAAAGGGAGATGCTGGTACTGGCACCCGTTTTTATCTTTATTGTATGGATCGGAGTTTACCCCGGTACATTTCTAAAGGTAAGTGAAGTATCCACAAAGCATGTAGTGAATAAAGTTGTCAACAATTCAATAAATGAAGTCGGAATAAATGCTGATTAAAAAACTTATTATTTTATTTTTTACTTTAAATTCTTCAATACTGGCTGCTCAGGAGCATCATAATGCAGTTCTGCCTGAACCTTTGATGGTAATCCCCTTCATACTGCTGCTGCTGATGATTGCCACCGGTCCTTTGTTTTATAAGCATTTCTGGGAGCATAATTATCCGAAGATCGCTATTATCCTTGGGCTTATTACAACACTCTATTATCTGTTAATTCTCAGGGATTCCGGCTCAATACTGCATACCATGGCTGAGTATCTTTCTTTCATTGCATTACTAAGTTCTTTGTTTGTTGCTTCCGGCGGTATCCTTATCAGAGTAGATGCTAAGTCAACCCCATGGGTAAATATCGGGTTTTTTATTTTTGGTGCAGTTATTTCGAATATTATTGGTACTACCGGAGCATCGATGCTTCTGATTAGACCTTTCATTAAAGTTAACCAGAACCGGATAAAACCCTTTCATATCGTCTTTTTCATATTCATTGTCAGCAATATCGGAGGAGCACTTACACCTATCGGCGATCCGCCTTTATTTCTTGGCTTCCTGCGCGGAGTTCCTTTCTTCTGGGTTGTGCAGAATGTATGGTTCATCTGGATACCCACTGTTATTTTACTCCTGATTATATTTTATTTTATCGATAAATCAGATCTGAAAAAGACTGAACTTCACAAACCTGAAAATAACGATGCAGTATACAGCGGAAAGATTGAATTCAAGGGTTCCAAAAACCTCATATACCTGGCGGTTATTGTTATATCTGTATTTATTGATCCTGCAGTTATTTCCTGGGTTCCTTCACTTTATCCGCTGCCTTTCGGGATCCGCGAAATAATAATGTTTTCGGTAGTGGCACTTTCCTATAAAACAGCCGATGAAAATATACTCCGGGCAAATGAATTTGATTTTGAGCCTATCAAGGAAGTTGCCTTCCTGTTCGTAGGCATTTTTGCAACCATGATCCCTGCACTGCAGCTGATTGCTCATGAAGCAAGAATATTAAGCGACCAGTTGAATGCAGGTGTTTTTTACTGGGCAACGGGCTTTCTTTCAGCATTTCTTGATAATGCCCCAACGTATCTGAATTTCCTGAGTGCTGCAATGGGTAAGTATGCGCTCGATGTTAATTTACAGGACAATGTAAGACAGTTTGTTATTGAGGATGAGGTATACCTGCAGGCAATATCAGTTGCTGCAGTGTTCTTTGGTGCGATGACATACATCGGAAACGGTCCTAATTTTATGGTAAAATCGATCAGCGAGCGCTCAGGTATAAACATGCCCGGATTTTTTCAGTATTTTATCAAATATGCCGTTACAATTCTGCTTCCGGTTTTTGTAGTTGTATGGCTTATATTCTTTTTTGGAAAGGGATAAAACATGAAAATTAAAGAAGCGGTAGCTCAGAAAGCATCTGGTCTCTATTTCAACAACAGAATTATTCTACCGTTCCATGCACATTTTCTTAAGATGATAATCGATGATGAAATTTATACCGATTTTAGCATCAGCTCAAAACACCTGTTCGTCAGCGAAGAAGGTAGTTTTACAAATATATATATCAAGGACTTTAAGAATATTAAGGATGCCGTGTCAAGATATGAAGCGGTTAAAATAGTGTGTGTTGAAAAAGGTGAAGATGTATTTGATCTGAAAAATCATTTAAAACTTGCCTTGTATCCTGAAGGCAGGCACAATATCAAAATTGTCTTTACTGATGAAGATATTCTTCTGATAGAATAATTTATTTCCTGAACTTATTTAAAGAAACTGTAAGATGTTTAACAATATAACTGAATTTCTGAATCTGCTTCCGCCGGTTATTATAGCTGCAGGAATCCTGGTTTCATTAACAATTGAAATGTATGCAAAAAGAAGCAGGGAATTACTCCCCTGGTTTTCAATAATTGTATTCATGGCAGCGGGAATATATTCGCTGACTTCCATTGATTCTGTTTCAGTGCTGTTCGGCAGCATGATTGCAACCGGAGGAAATGTCAATTTATTTTACTTCATTTTCTGTTTCGGTGCAGTGCTCGTCAGTCTGCTGTCGATCGATTATCTGAAGAAATATGGGACATCTTACGGGGAATTTTATATTCTGCTGCAGAGCTCGGTTCTAGGTATGATGCTGATGACCGGAGCCAGAGACCTGTTTGTAATATTTCTCGGTCTTGAAATTATGTCCGTCAGTTTTTATGCCCTTGCCGGAATAAACAGGAAGAAGTTAAGATCAAATGAAGCTGCACTCAAATATTTTCTGCTGGGAGCATTTGCCACAGGTTTTATTGTTTACGGCATTGCTCTTATATATGGTACAGCAATGACCACTTCGATAGATATGATAGTCTCCAATTTTGCGAAGCTTTCATCAAATATTGTATTTATTGCCGGAGTACTGCTGTTCCTGATCGGATTTTCTTTTAAGATCGCTGCATTTCCGTTTCATATGTGGGTGCCGGATGTCTACCAGGGCTCTGCTACAACGGTTGCCGGATTATTTTCCACCGGCGGGAAGGCTGCCGCCTTTGCAGCAATAATTTTTGCACTGGGTGCAATGTTCAAAGCTCCGAATCTGTTTGAACCATACCTTACAGTAATTGCTGTATTATCCATGCTTTTTGGAAGTATTGTGGCAATTGCCCAGGAAAATATTAAAAGAATGCTTGCTTATTCTTCAATTGCACACGCCGGTTATATGCTGATAGGTCTTGCTGCAGGTAATCCGGAAGGAATTTCGGGAATAATATTTTATCTGGCTGCATATACATTTATGAATCTTGGTGCATTCGGGATTGTTGCTTTAATTGAAGGAGAAGATGAAAAGAACCTGAACATTCAGGATTATTCCGGACTTTCAGGTAAATATCCGCTTCTGGCGGGACTCCTCGCTTTGTTCATGTTTTCACTTGCCGGTCTTCCTCCTTTTGCTGGATTTTTCGGAAAATATTATATATTTATCGCGGCCATCAAAGCAGATCTCCTTTGGCTTGCCGTAATCGGTGTACTGTCCAGTGCCATCAGCGTTTATTTCTATCTTCGCATTATTGTGCTGATGTATTTTAAGGATAGTGTAACTGATATTTCGGCCGAACAGAGCAGCACCGGTGTTACTGCTGTCTTTATTTCTTTTATTCTGGTGTTGGTTCTTGGAATTGCACCCGGCAGGCTGATTGATCTTATAACTTCATTCTTATAAAGATGATACCTCTTTATTCCACTTCACAGATCAGGGAAGCAGATGCATATGCCATCGATGCTATGGGAATGCCCGGCATATTGCTCATGGAGAATGCATCACTTGAACTTTTCAGGATCATTTCTGAACAGATGCAGCAGATGGAAATTACAGGCAGGATTGGAATTATCTGCGGAAGAGGAAACAACGGTGGTGACGGATTTGCATTAGCAAGGCATTTTGCAAATAAGGGGATGAAAATATCGGTGATTTACATTGGTGACCCTGACGGAATGTCTCCCGACTGCAGGTTAAATTATGAAATACTTAAGAATATATCCGCTATCAATAAAAACATAAGCATAACGAAATACAGATCGGAAAAAACTCTTGCCGAATTAAAAAAATGCAGTGTGGTTGTAGATGCGCTTCTGGGAAGCGGCGGTTCAGGCAGTCTGAAAAAACCATTTGCCGAAATTGTAAATTACATTAACAGACTTAAAAAGTTTAAGGTTTCGGTTGATATTCCAACCGGCCTTGATGCAGACCGGGGATACGCATTCAATAAACTGAGAGCGGATCTTACTGTAACTCTTGGTGAGTTAAAAAAAGGTTTGTTCATCGGCGACGGATACGAGCTTTGCGGTGTAGTTAAAAAGGGTGGTATTGGAATTGATCCTTCCATATATGACAGGTACAGTATTTCCGAATACCTGATTGAACCTGAAGATGCCTTCAGTTATCTGCCTGAAAAAAGCAAAAGCATAAACAAATATTCTTCGGGAAAGGTTTTTACGGTTGCCGGTTCAGGAAAATATCCGGGGGCGGCGGTAATGACTTCAAAAGGAGCATTAAAAGCAGGCGCGGGAGCCTCGGTGCTGGCTTTTCCATTATCCTCAGCAGAATTTGTGCATAAAGAGGTTGCGGAAGTCGTTGTTGAGCACTATAGCGATAAAAAGAAGGGGTGCCTGTCGGTAGAGAATATCTCCGAACTGGAGAACAGAATAAAATGGGCTGATGTAGTTTCAATAGGTCCCGGACTCGGAAGAGCGGATTCCACTCTGGAAGCTGTAATAAAAGTCGTGAAGGAAAGAAATTTCAGCAAACTTGTTATCGACGCCGACGGACTTTATCCATTTAATGCGAAGAAATATCTTAACTTCAATTTAAAAAATATAGTGCTTACTCCGCATATGGGTGAATTTTCATCACTCATAGGAGTGAGTATTAATGAGTTGAAAAAAGATATTATCAGATACGGTAAGGAATTTGTGAAAGAGACCGGAAGTTACCTGGTCCTGAAAGGTGCTCCAACCATAATTTTCCGAAAGGATGAGGTATTTATCAATACCGCTGGTAACCCGGGAATGGCAAAATTCGGAACCGGTGATGTATTAACCGGAATTATATCCGGTTTTATGTCGCAGCAGCGGAACATATTAAAAGCACTAATTGCTTCCGTATATCTGCACAGCTTAACGGCGGACCTTTTGAAAATAAAATATACCGAATACGGATATACTGCTGAAAACATTATTGAATATTTTCCCTCGGGAATAAAGTTTTTAAAGGATACATTTGCTCTACGAACCAACTAATAACAGCCGGAAACTGATTTATTCCGCTCTTATTCTTTACTGGATTTTGCTGCTTACTGCTACCTCTATTCCATCATCGAGTATGCCTGATATAAAAATATCCGATAAGTTAGAGCATTTCGGAGCATATGCAGGTCTCACGGTTCTGCTTAGTGCGGCTTTACTGGTTCAGCAAAAAAGCCGCTATTTGAAAAAATCAGCATTTATGTTATCAATTTTGTTTGCATCACTGTATGGATTGCTGGATGAACTGCACCAGACCCTGATTCCGGGAAGAAATTGCAGTCTTGAGGATTGGATTGCTGATTTTACAGGTGCGGTTACAGGAACGCTGATAATCTACATTCTTTTCAGGTATGAAAGAAAAAAGATAAAAAAGGGTAATTAGCTGGAACTATTATCAAAAAAGATGGTTAAAAGGATACAGAATAATTGACAAAGGCAGCTTCATTTATTAATTTGGCGCTCGGAAAAAACGCCGTTTAAGGAGTAGAAAGATGGCATTAAAGAAAAATCCCAAGGCTGATTTAAGAGCTAAATATCAAAAGGTATTAGAGATATCTCTTATTCTTTCTCTTGCCTTTATGATAATTGCATTTAAATTCTTCCCCAAGCTTCAGGGTTCTTCAGCATTAGCAGAAGGACCGCAGGAGTTATTCACTGTTGAGGATATCCAGCATACAAAACAGGAGAACAGACCGCCTCCGCCTCCAAAACCTCCTATCCCGATTGAGGCGCCGTCAGATGATGTTCTTGAGGATATTGAAATCAGTTCGACTGAAATTGATTTTGAAGCACAGATAGAAGCACCGCCTCCGCCAAAAGAAGAGAAAATTGTTGAAGAAGAACCTACTTACTTTGTTGCAGTTGAAGATATGCCGGAACCTATCGGCGGAATCCAGGCTATACAGAGTAAAATTGTGTACCCGGAAATGGCAAAAAGAGCTGGTGTGGAAGGAAGAGTTCATATTCTTGCTTTTGTCGATGAGAATGGAAATGTAACCAAAGCTGAATGTCTTAAAGGTTTAGGTGCTGGTCTTGATGAAGCCGCTATTGCTGCAGTCAAGCAGACCAAGTTCAAACCGGGCAAGCAGAGAGGCAAACCTGTTAAAGTTCAGGTTGCTATACCTATTATATTCCGGCTCCAGTAAATAAAGCTTAAATTGAAAAGCGTCTCATATGAGACGCTTTTTTTTTGAATCTTTCACTCACCGCAGAAATCAGGTTTCCTGGACTATACTTTACGGATTATAAAATATATAAACCACTAATAAGCCGCCTGCACCATCGGTATAATTCATGACAACATTTCCCCGTTTTATTAGTCTAAGTATTAGAACCTAAAACAAGAAGGAGGCACTCATGAAAAGGATTGTAGTTATAACTGCAATAATGTTCTTTACGCTTGCTCAAGCTTTATTCGGCACCATAGGATTGCCGGTGGACTCCTCAAACAGAAGTCTGGCTAGTTTGATTTCCGGTCTGAAGGAGGGTAATAAAGGATTGAAAGTAAGCTGTGCGCTGATCATCGGTGAGTACAGATTTGAAGAAGCAACCGATGTTCTTTCTGAAATTCTTAAATCAGAAGACGATGCAGATATTAAATTTGCTGCTCTGGTGGCATTGTATAAGATAAAAACTGAAGCGGCCGTAAAAGTACTTAGGTTTGCAGCTGAGAATCAGGAAGATTCTTATCTGAAAGCTGTGGCAACGGTCCTTTATACAGATATTATGAGTAACCAGGAGGCAGATTTTGACTACGAATATACAGCAAAGTAAATTTAATACTGCATACTGTTAAGCCATCCGTCTTATTTCAACCTACCGGATGGCTTTTTTTATTAAATAATCCCTCTTTTGATAACCCCGGTAAATACAAAAGGCTGCAGAGAAGTGCAGAATCCAAACATCGGTTCTAAAGAGTTAATATTTCACTATCCTCAATTATTAACTTTTGTCAGCTAAATTATCCACATGTCATATATTAAATAAATAAGCAGTTTTGACAATATATATTTGCTGTGTACTTAGACAAAATTCTGAAAGAAGGGGAGTAATTGCGATTTCTTTTAAAATTTAAACTTTACTTACAATAACCGGTGATAAACTTAATTATAGGAAGGAGGATAGCTTTATGCTTAGACTCAAAAAGATGTTATCTGACAACAAGGTAAATATTGTTCTTTACTCATTATTTGCCATTTCTGTATTCGCGGCGGGATGCAGTAAAGAAAGTTCTTCAATCAATCAGCCTGATAGTTCAACACCAAGAACAAACGTTCCGGTTGAATTGGCAAGAGAGTGGTATTACGGCAATCTATCGAGCACCAATTTTTACAATCCTGGCACCGGCCAGTTTTCAGCGCCATCGGGAACGGGCATGTACTTTAAATTTACCGAGGATGGTTATTATGAAAAAGGTGTCCTTCTTCAGTCATCCTTATATGGATGCAGTACAACCTTTTATGCTTTTAACAAGGGAACAGTAGTTATTGAAGGGAATAAAATTATTTTATACCCGACATATGGCTCCATAAAAAGTGAAGATAATTGCGTGTCTGCCAATAATTATGAGAAGCCTGATCAGCTGGAGAAAGAGGTAATGATCTGGGAGCTAGGCTTGGATGAGTATAATTCAGAGACGTTATGGCTGCGTTATGAGGATGGAAATCCGTCACCATTTCATATAAGAAACTGAATCAATTCTAAATAAAATCATTAAAAAGCCCGGATATTGAAATATACCCGGGCTTTTCTTTTGCAACACGATATTTCCGAGGACCATGCCCCGCCACCACTTTCTTGCATGAAAACTATTGGCCAACTCTATGATGCCAGCCTTTAATAATCAGCACATCTTCAGCTGAAAGTGGGAAGTGTTTCAAATTAAAAAAATTTTTAACACAAATTATGCTGAGGAAGAAAATAGCGGGAACAATAATCAGGTTTCCTAATTATCTGTAAGTTATTTATTTTAATAATAAGTTTTACCGGTTTTTATAATTAGTGACTATTTTTTTAAATTAAGCTTAACTTCTGATAATTATTTTATCAGAGATCTGACCACCAGCTTCAATTTTACTTTTTATATTTTACTTAATAAATAAAATTAAAAGTTATGCAAAGTTCCCTCAAACAGTTATTACAGGCCTTAATATTCCTTTTTATTATCGTTTGCACCGGGACGGCGGGATTCATGTATATTGAAGGATGGAATTTAATTGATTCACTTTATATGGTAATAATATCAATTACCACAACGGGTTTTGGTGAGGTGCATCCGCTTTCCAAGAGCGGAGAAATTTTTACGATGGTACTTGTGCTTGTAAGCTTTGCAGTAGTTATTTACGTCGGTGGAATAGGAATTCAAATTCTTATCGAAAGCAAAATATTTAAAAGGAGAAAAATGGAGAAGAGAATAAGAAAGCTGGAAAATCATTACATAGTTTGCGGTTATGGCAGAATGGGCACTCATATTTGCGAGGAATTATTACATGCCGGAGCAGACTTTGTAGTCATAGAAAATAATTCTGTTAATCATATTAAACTTGATGAAGCTGGTTACCTTTATGATACGGGGGATGCCTCCCAGGACGAAACGCTGGAAAGAGTTGGAGTTCAAAAAGCATGCGGGCTTGTTGCCGTGTTACCCACAGATCCTGAAAATGTTTTTACTACTTTGACCGCCAAATATTTAAATCCCAAAATTTTTGTGGTTGCACGTGCTGTTGAAGAAGAAACCCATCCCAAATTATTCAAAGCCGGGGCGGATCGGGTAATTAATCCCTACGAACTGGGGGGAGTAAGAATGGCTTCGCTATTATTACGCCCCGGTGTGGCAGATTTTATTGAAATTGTGTCGGCTAACAGAAATATAGATCTGCAGATTGAAGAAATTGTTGTAAAACATGGTTCTAAAATGGATAAAAAAACTTTAGCCGAATTACCCATCAGAACAGAATTCAACGCAATAATTATTTCGATACAAAATGATGAAAAGGGTATATTTATATATAATCCCAAAGGCGATACTATTGTTGATGAAGGTAACAAACTTATGGCTATCGGTGAACGGGCTAATCTGGAGAAACTGAAAGTATATTAGTTATTCAGTCTTTAAAACTTCCGGGGATACCACGTTTTAATTAAATATCTGAGAAATATTCTCCTGTCTTAATTTGTAGCGGCTGCAATTCATTGATATTATACTAAAAAAGTTGTCAGGATCTTACCCACCTAAAAAAATCTTTCAATAAATAAAGCGTCTTTATCGATTAATTCCTTCCTGTTATTATATTCAAATTCGAAGATTTTTTAATAGAAACCTTACCCTGGAATTAAGGTCCAATTTGGATTCTCCTCCGGCATTAACTCGTCCTACCTTCGGCTATCTCTCGTATCTGACGTCCAAATTTGGCTGTCAGATATGTGGGCAGGACGGGTTAAAGAGGAGCTAATATGGTACCGGAAACCCAATTAAAACATTTTGCGGTCTGTTAGCAGAATACGTACCATAATTTCCGGGTCAGTTTCAAAGCACAGGCGCGATCGTAAATTGAGCAGGGAATAATTAATGGCGGCAGTCCAACATTAATTAATAAATGGTGCTTTATATAAAAACCTTAAGGTGATGAATATATACCCCACAGCCCTTTTTTGAATTAAGAATTAATCTGTGTTTTAATGAGCAGAATAATCCTCAAGCTGCAGGTGCTAGAAAAGCATTCTTCCGAACATCATAAAAAGAAAATAAAGCACGATCAATAGGCCCGCAATTAACTTTCCTTTGGAGGCATAATATCCCAGGAAAATAATTATAAATCCATGAATTAAAACCGGGATCAGCACATTTCTTGAGGAGGGCATATTACCTGGGACAGAAAAATACCACCTGATAATAAAAAAATAAACCGCAGCGAGAATTACTATTATAAGAATACCTTTGTTTCTTTTTAAAAACTGGAGAATGCTGTTTTCTGCCGGCGGGGTGGAATTCAATTTATGCTGTATTCTTTCTTCAAGTGCTTTGGCATGTTCCTTATTCGAATCTTTATCAAGATTAATATAGAGGTCCAGCAACTCTTCATTAGAATACTCAGTCAGGTCAGGTACACTATCGTTTTCCAAAAAACCTTCCTTTGAATTTAAAAGGATGCTGCAAATTTATAATTTATTTGGAATTTTAGTATAGTTTTTAAAGTATATAATTGATCAGACTAGCAATGCTGCAATGTTTATTTGTCATAACTGATGTAAGCCGCAGCACTTCTTCTTTTAGAAAATGGATTTCCTTAATGTGTTTTATATAAAACAGAAGGGAGATGCGGATAATAGAATAAAGTCAATGCACGGAGCTTCAGAAAGCTCTTATTCCCGGATAACTACGTGAAAATAAAATTCTGATCAGCCGGCTGTCTGAAAAATACCAGACTCATATAAACAAGGTAGATAACAGGGTGAAAAAACTCTGGGAAGAAACCGGAGATTGACATGATCAGCGTTAATTCTGTCAATTGGTAAATGGTCAGCTGCATGGAAAGCGGGGTGATTGAAACATGGCTCAACTAGTATCTTAATCAGCAGATGGTACCCTCGGGACTATAATATCAGAATGTATTATGAGATTATCCTTACATGTATTCTTGCAGGCAATTTGAGTGAATCTATTTAAAGACAATTTCATTTATTCCAGGCCAGTTGTATATTAGCACTAATTAAATTCATTGAATAAAGAAAAAAGAATTATTTTATAGCTTAATGAAATTATCAGGAAAGTACTATTATCCTGCGGGCATTGTATTACTATTATTCATACTCCAGACTTCCTTTCTGCTATTTGCCGATATCCGTCTTCTGCTTGATCTTATTCCTGACGATGCAGCTTATTATTTTAAAATAGCAGAAAACTTCCATAAAGGAATGGGCTTTTCCTTCGACGGGCTGCATCAAACCAACGGTTTTCAGCCGCTGTGGCAGTATGTCCTTATTGCACTCTATTCTATTCATCCATCGGATCCTGAAAATTTTTATCGTATTGTGCTGATCCTTCAGACCATAATTGTTTCGGTATCCTCCCTCCTCCTGTTCTATTCCGTAAATAAAGTAAACGGGGAAGTTAATGCACTAATTGCCCTAAGCCTCGTAATATTTTTTGTCTTTTCACAGGCAGTGAACGGAATGGAATCTGCTGTTGTGGCACTTATGGTGATAATTCTTTATGCATATTATTTAAAAAATAATTTTTCCCCCGTTAATTACTTAATAGCCGGGCTCATTACAGGTTTATTATTGCTATCAAGACTGGACTTCATTTTTCTTCCCGGAATTATGTTTCTCCTTGTAATATTGAGTGACGGATCTAAAGTATCATTCTTATATTTATTTGGCTGCGCGCTGGTCCTGATTCCCTATATGTTCAATAATTATCTGCATACCGGGCACTTCCAGCCGATAAGCGGAGTGCTTAAATCCTCCTTTCCTGATATATCATTTAATTTTGATCTGCAGTTTACAGCTACAGCTATTGTATCGATTTTCGCCGCAATTTCAGCCGCGATTGTTTATATAACCTTTCAGTTTAAAAATATAATAACGGGGAAAGTGCTTCTTCAGAAACATCAGCTTCTCGCTATTTCCCTTTCACTTACAGTAATTATACATTATTCTTTTTACCTGCTGTTCATTAAGTGGCCCGTCCTTAATTATTATTTTATTTTTTACGGAATTGTATTTGCATTCATCACTGCTGATCTTCTGAAGATAAAGATAAAAAGGGGAGTGGTTATTCTTGTATTATTGTTTGTAATCAGTTTTGTTGCATTTAAATCAGTATGGAGGCTGAACAAAAATATCGATAACAGTTGGCATGCAAGGGCATACAATGCAGCAGTGTGGACGAGGGACAACACAGACTCCGGTGCAGTTCTTGCTATGAAGGACGCCGGAAATTATTCTTTTGTAAGCGGCAGGAAAGTAATAAATCTGGAT
Source organism: Ignavibacteriales bacterium UBA6490 (assembly GCA_002435365.1). Lineage (GTDB taxonomy): Bacteria > Bacteroidota > Ignavibacteria > Ignavibacteriales > Ignavibacteriaceae > UBA6490. The sequence goes on along the minus strand of DJMM01000018.1, from coordinate 27,447 downwards.
GGACTTGTAAACGACTTTTATTTCCAGGATGTACTAAAAGAACGGAAACTGTACAGCTATCTCAAATCAAATCATGTTTCTTATTATGTAATTTATAAAGCTTCAGCGGAGAAAGAATTACTGGAAGGAAATTATAACCGGTACCGTCAATCATTTATGAGTTACAAGTATATGATGGACAGTGACACATTGAGTTTTATAAAAGATAGTGAAGTTTACAGAGACAGGTTTAATAATTCGGCAATCATAATATGGAAGATAAATTAAAGACGTAAATTCACATACATGGTGTTGAATTATTAAAATATTCAGGGTTTGAATAAATAAAATCCCGAAATGATTTTCGGGATTTTTTATATGGTGGGCTCAGGAGGACTTGAACCTTCGACCCTCTGATTATGAGTCAGATGCTCTAACCAACTGAGCTATGAGCCCTAAAATTTAGACTACTAAAATAATATTAAATTTTTGCAGATGCAATATATTAAGAACTTCAAGTGAAGTAAGTCTCCTCCCGCCGGAATTTAATAAACAGCCTGAATTTTTTAATATATTTTGAATAAATAATTATTTTATGCGGACTGCTGAATTACCCAGCTCCATAAAACCTTAAAATTTAATACCCGGCAGGTACGCAATTTTTGCATAGCCGGCATAATAATATTCAGATATTTTATTTATATATTCATTCCTGCTGATATCTTTAATTGGCATAATGATCAGTTTTATTTGAAGTATCAAAGTAATATGAGGAATAAAAATGAAGAAAACAGCGTTTTTTGCTGCTTTGACAATTATTTCAGGATTTATACTCGTTTCCTGTTCCGATTCATCCACTGATGCAGAGGGAAAAGGAAGAATAAAAATGTATCTGGTTGATGCTCCTGCTGCACTCGACTCGGTAATAATCGACGTCCTCCGTGTAGAGGTAAACAGCGAGCTTGAAGGCTGGCAGGTAATTAATGATGTTCCGGGCAAATATGATCTTCTCCGGTTAACTAACGGAGCAAGTGTTGTGCTTGGAGAAAATTCTCTCTCAGCAGGAAATTATATGCAGGTTAGACTGATACTCGGTGATGACAATTATATATATGAAAACGGAATAAAACACAGCCTTACAGTTCCCAGCGGTCAGCAAACCGGTCTGAAGCTGAATCATGAATTCACTATCGAACCCGGCAGTCTGTATGAACTTTATCTCGATTTTGACGCTGATAAATCAATACATCAAACCGGTTCGAATAAATATTTGCTTCGACCTACAGTAAGGGTGCAGGCTGTAGTAACTTCAGGTACAATTTCCGGGCAGATCCTTCCTCTTGATGCAGATGCATCTGTTTGGACAATGGTGGGGGACGATACTTTAACCACATATGCAGATGTTAATGGTCTGTTTAAATTGATGTGTCTGCCGGCCGGAAATTATAGTGTGAATATAGAACCGGGCAATACTGCCTATCAGCCAAAAACAATAACTGATGTGGTTGTTTATGCCCAGCAGGACACAGATTTAGGTGTAATAACACTTGATAATAATTAAATCCCCACGATTTAATAAAAAAAGCCCGGTTGCTGCCGGGCTTTTTTTTTAGCGACATAAAGGCTACTTAATAAGTATCATCTTTTTTGACTGCGTAATATTTCCCATCATTATTTTATATATGTAAATACCGCTTGACANNTGATGAGTACATCTAAAAGGTTTCCGAGCACATCATAAATTTTCAGACTTACATATTCATCCTTCGGAATCTGAAAAGATATAACCGTTGATGGATTAAAGGGGTTAGGGTAGTTCTGTTCCAGCGTGTATGATGTCAACAAATTTATCGAACCCTCTATTTCATTTGAGTAATTATAGCTGCCATCAAGATCTATCTGTTTGATCCTGTAAAGAAAAGTTCCGTTCACTTTATCACGAAATTCATATTCAGATAAGTTTGTGGTAGTTCCGTTACCAGGCACATAGCCTATTTTTTCCCAATTCTGATAATCCTTCCTGCGTCTTTCAATATCAAAACCTTTGTTGTTGGTTTCCGTGGAAGTCTTCCACCTGAGAATCAGCTCATCACCTGAAGTCTCGATATTAAAGCTGATCAGCTCAACGGGCACCGGGTCGCTAAATCCTTTTATGATTATGCCTGAGGAACCGACCACCCATAAATTACCGTTGAAGAAATTCATTCCATACATCGTTCTGATCAGTGAATACACAGGAAAGCTTGTAGAAATATACCAGTTCATTCCTGCATCGGTTGAATAGACAACCGTTCCTGAGGATCCGCTAGCCCACACAATATGATCATTAACTGCTTTCACCGAGTACATAGTTGTAGAGCCAAGACCGGCAGTAGAAAGTATCCAGCTGTTTCCGCCGTCGGTTGTCAGGTATATTCTGCCGCTCGAACCTACAATATATCCCTGTGTACTGTTCAGAAAGTCAATCCCATACATTGCAGATGTTGTCCCCAGATTACTGAGGTCTGAGAAAGTAACTCCGCCGTCGGTAGTTTTAAAAACTTTACCGACCGCACCGGTTGAAATAACTGTGCGCGCGTCAATTACCGACATATTGTATATTATATACGGTCCGTGATGAAGCGAAAAGGGGATAACCGTCCAGGTTAATCCGCCATTCGTTGTTTTACAGTAGTTTCCGTCGTCGCCACCTATATAACCTGTATCAGCATTAGCAAAAGCGATTACATTCCAATTGAGTGTTGATGGAGCTGTTCCGGTATTCACAGAGTCGAAAGTAATTCCTCCGTTTGTAGTTCTGTAAATTCCGTACTGTCCGCGTTTACCTACAAATCCAACATTCTCATCTAACCAGAATTGTGAACGTATTCTGTAGTCTGTTGAAAAAGGCAGAAGGGTCCAGTTCTCGCCGCCGTCGGTAGTTTTAAGAACTACGCCGGTTGATGTAGAACCTCCCACAGCATAACCAACCTGGTTATTTATAAATTGTACATTCCTGAGTTCTTCAAGTGTGGCTGTTTTAGACAAGAGATTCCATGTGTTTCCTGAATCAGAGGACTTCGAAATAGTTCCTCCGGGTCCAGCTACCAGCAGATCGTTATTTCTGAAGGAAAGGGAATAAATTGTAGTATTTATAAGGGTATTGAACAGCTGCCAGGAATTTCCCCAGTCAGTACTTTTATATAATTCACCTCTGGAGCCGGCGGCGGCAATTATTCCGGGAGCTATAATTTTCAGATCATAAAATGATCCTGAGCCGGGATCGGCGACTTCGGCAAAAGTTAATCCGCCGTTTGTTGTTTTAAAGATCTGGTAAACTCCATTTGCAATATATCCTGTATCGGCATCCAGGAAAGAAACTCCCCGTACAACTGTTGTCAGGCTGTAACCGGGTGTCGCCTGCCAGGTATTTCCGGAATCGGTAGACTTTGAAAATCTGCCGATAGCGGCTACACCTGATCCGATATATATAACAGCTCCGTTAGTGCCTGGAGCAATATTTATTCTGTAAATTTCACCTGAAGTTGAACCTGTACTTATTTGCGTCCAGTTGTTTCCGCCGTTGGTTGTTTTAAGCAGCACAGCAGAAGATCCTCCCGCAAATCCAAGGTTAGCGTCATAGAACGTTATTTCAAGAAGATTGGTGGTTACTCCCGAAGATTGGTAGTTCCATGTTAATCCGCCGTCAGTAGTTTTACAAATCATTCCGCCTTCACCGCAGAAAAAGCCTGTATTATTATCGATGAAATAAGCGCTGTAGATATCGCGGAAACCGTTTAGAGAATCCGGGGAGGAGCGTGTCCATGACAGTCCCTGATCAACAGAAGTTAATATTGTTGATTTCTCACCAAAGAGCAGATAACTGTTGTTCGGCAAAATCACGGAATGCTGAAGGCTGAATCCGTAGGGCTGGGAATTCTGCCATTGCCAGCTAAAATATTGCGGAAAGATTGATGACGACATTGTAAATATTAAGATAACGAGTGCTCTTAAGGATTTCATCTGATCACCTTGAAGAAATTAGTAGTAGTATAATATTAGATTATATTAAAATAATCCTATCAGTATAGAGATGCAATTTTAATTACTTAATTAATTTTAGATTAAATTTCTTGATTGAAAAACTAAAATATTTTACCTTTGAATTATATAAATCCACAAAAAAACAGGTGTACATTATGAAAAAATTTTCCATCCTAATACTACTCTTTCTTGCATTTTGTTGCCAGGTATCGGCTCAATCAGTGATGTTATGGGAAAAAAATGTTGGCTCGTATAGTTTTTTTGCTTCTGATAATAACACCAGGAGTCTTGCATATAATCCTGCGACAAATCATCTGCTTGTTGCCTCAAGGACCGGCGCTGCAAATATTTATATTATAAATCCAGTTAATGGAGATTCAGTAGGTGTACTGGATATGACAGGGGTCAGCGGTGGCACATATCCGATAAATTATGTGAGGGTGACATCGGCAGGAGTTATATATTGTTCAAACCTGATTCTATCAGGTGCCGGTTTTAAGTTATACCGGTGGGAAAATGAATCAGCAGTTCCAACAGTAGCCTATGAAGGTTTTGCTACAGGAAGAGTTGGAGATATTATTGCAGTTTCCGGAAGCGGTACAGGAACTGTTATATACGCCAGCGGCTCAACAAACACTAAAATCCATGTCTTTACTTCAGCGAATGGAATAAACTTTACTGAAACTGACTCCATAACTGTTGCTGCAGGACTTGCCAGGGGTGGTATTTCACCAGTAACTACTGGTGTAAATAGTGATCTGTGGGTAAACGGAGCTGGTACTCATGTTTCACTGATTAATTCAACGGGAACAGTTCTTGGAAGCATAGATGGAGGCGTTATTTCTTCCGGCTGGCATAATGTTGTTTATTTTGCTCCTAATACAGGGAAAAAATATGTTGCAGTTGTCGGAAAAAACGAAGCTACTGAAGGACGCCAGATCAGGATGTATGATGTAACAACAAATGTTACATACCCTCCTTTATTTGCACCAATGTCATTAACAAATACATACAACACAAATGCAAACGCTACCGGTGATGGAGCTATCGTTGATAATGAAGATGGAACTTTCACAGTTTATTCACTGGTTACGAACAACGGATTTGCCGCATTCAAAACCAACTTCCTAACTATTGCCCAGGCCAGAGAAGACCTGGATCATAACAATATACCCGACAGACTAAATGATACTGTGACCATAGCCGGTGTTGCGATAAGTCCGAATTACCAGACTGTACATCATTCATATTATTTCTGGGATGGTACTGCAGGAATAACAGAATATCTTGCAGGGACTACTTTACCGGTCATCAATCTTGGCGACAAATACAGAATTACAGGTAAAATCGGGCAATTTAATGGACTGACCCAAATACAGCCTTTTGATACTGCAAGCTTCACATTTATTAGTGATAGCAACGCACTTCCGGATCCCATACTTCTGACAATTGCCCAGTACAAAGCTGATCCTGAAGCATATGAAGGTTCCCTGGTTGGTTTTGTTTCATTATCCAAGGTGGGAGGTAGCTGGCCTTCTACAGGTTCCAGTGCCACCCTTAAAATCTCTGACGGAATTGATACAGTTGACCTTAGAATTGATTCCGATACAGATATTGACGGACAGCCTGAACCGGTATGGCCGAAAGATATTGTTGGTCTTGCAAGTCAGTACATTTTTGGAGGTGTTACCGGCGGTCTGCAGATACTTCCAAGATATTATGCGCTGGATTTTCTACCCGCAAATACACTGCCTGTTGAATTAGTTTCATTCGCTGCCAATGTTATTGATGATAATGTTGTTCTGAGCTGGACTACTTCAACGGAAAAAAATAACTCCGGTTTTGAAGTGCAAAGGAGCATTGATAATCAAACCTTTGTCCCGGTTGGATTTGTAATAGGTAAAGGAACAACAACCGAATCTCAGTCATATTCATTTACAGATAAAGCAGTTCAAAGCGGTACGGAATATTTCTACAGGCTAAAGCAGGTCGATCATAATGGAACGTACAGCATTTCTGCTGTGGTTAATGTTTCCATTTCCTCTCCTGTTGAGTTTGCATTAAATCAGAATTATCCTAATCCGTTCAATCCCTCAACAAGTATTAGCTTCAGTATACCGGTAAATGCTAAGGTAAGCATAAAACTTTACAACATACTTGGCAGGGAAGTTGTAACTCTGATAGAGAATGATCTGAATGGCGGAAGTTATGATTACAGATTTAATCTGCACAGCCTCTCCAGCGGAGTATATTTTTACACTATTGAAGCAGTTGGAGCAGATGGATCTGTGTATACAAATACCAGGAAAATGACTCTGCTTAAATAAAAAAATATAAAGAAATCAGGGCTGTCTTTTCAGGCAGCCCTTTTTTATTTATGCTCATAACGGGCTTTTTGCAGATTTTTTGGATACTTAATTACATTGCAGATTCTCAAACCTTTTAATAATTTAACAATGATTAGTAATAAATTTCCGGACAATAAATGAAAAAAATATTCCTGTTACTACTTCCCGCATTGTTTATCATTGGCTGCGCCAGCGATTCTGCTGAGAAATATAAAGCGGCAGCTGAAGAGAGTCTTGTTAAAAATGATATACCTCAGGCTGTTAAGGTCTATGAAAACCTTATAAATGAATTCCCTGATCACGAATACACACGCGAAGCCCTCTATAAAGTAGCTGAGTTATACCAGAATAAGCTGGTTCCCGGAGTTGATCCTATGCAATCTTTTGAAAAAGCTTCAGATTATTTCAAATTAGTGGAGGAGAGATTTCCGTCATCTGAAAAAGCACCTGTTGCTTTGTTCATGGCTGCCTACATTAAAGCAAATGAGCTGAAAAATTACCGGCAAGCTACGGAATTGTATAATCTTTTCCTGAAGAAATATCCCAAACACGAACTTGCTCCATCTGCATCACAGGAACTGGAGATAATGGGTCGGTCACCGGATGAAGTGCTGAAGGAAAAAACGGCTTCCGGAGTTTAATGGAGCAGATAAATTCCGACTACCGGAAATACCTTCTTCCTTCGGTTATTTCAAAAATAAATTCTATTGAATTAAAGGCCCGCCTCATTGTGGAAGGCTTCAAGGTGGGACTTCATAAGAGTCCCTACCATGGCTTTAGTGTTGAGTTTTCGGAGCACCGTCCTTACCTGCAGGGGGACAGCATCAGGGATATCGACTGGAAGGTGTTCGGCAAAACTGAAAAATATTTCATCAAACAGTACGAGGAAGACACAAACCTTAGAAGCTATATATTGCTCGATTCTTCCGGCTCCATGAATTATAAATCGGAAGGCAATATTACGAAGTTTGAATATGCATCAACTTTAGCTGCTGCCTTAAGTTACCTGATGATAAAACAGCAGGATGCAGCGGGATTAACATTATATTCCGACAGGATAATTAAAAATTATCCTCCCAAAGCATCAAAGGCATACCTTACACGAATTCTGCAGGGATTGGCAGGAGTGGAACCCGCCGAAAGGACGAAAACAGCGGAATGCCTTAACTCCATTGCAGAAAAAATCAAGAGAAGGGGATTGGTAATTATCATCTCTGACCTGTTCGATGAGGTAAAAAATGTGCTTTCAGCTCTGAAACATTTCAGGTATATGAAAAATGAAGTGATTGTTTTTCAGATCCTGGATCCGCTTGAAAGAAGCTTCAGCTTTGGCAGGGATGCTATTTTCCGCGACATTGAAACTCAGGATGAACTGACTACACAGCCCTTCCAGATACAAAAGGCATACCGGGAAGCATTCAACAGCTATATATCCGAAATCAAATCGGCCTGCTTGAATTCAAATATCGAGTATAACCTTATCGAAACTTCCGTCCCTTTCGATAAAGCGCTATTCAGCTATATCCAGAAACGATCAAAATTATACTGATCCCAGCAGCGATTTAATTTCACCGGAATATTTTAAAGAATATCTTTCGGCATCTTCCTGATTTTTTGCTTCCGTTACTATTCGGATGATCGGTTCGGTATTGGATTTCCTGAAATGCACCCAGTGATCTTCAAAATCTATTCTTAATCCGTCTTCAGAATTTTTACTGCTTCCAGAAAGTTTTCCCGTAAGGCGCTCAATGATTGAATCCGGATCAGCATTGCCGATTTCAAATTTTCGCTTGGCTATATGATACCCTGGAAGGCTTTTCTTCAATTCTGATAATGTCCCACCGAATTCGGTAAGATGTTGAAGGGTGATCGCTGTACCAACTAATGCATCCCTGCCGAAATGAAGTTCAGGATATATAACACCCCCGCTGCCCTCGCCGCCTATTATTGCTTCTGCTTCCTTCATTTTTTTAACAACATTAGCTTCACCAACCGGCGAGCGGAACAATTTTACTCCGGATTGCGCACAAATATCATCTGCAGCCCTGGTAGTGGATAAATTTACAACAACATTTCCTCTCTCCTTTGAGAGAATAAATCTTATTGCCTGGACAATTGTATATTCCTCACCGAATGGTTCTCCTTTTTCGGTGATAAGCACCAATCTGTCTACATCGGGATCAACTACAATTCCAAGATCTGCATTGTTTTCCTTTACTGCTTTCATGGTGTCAGTCAGATTTTCAGGCAGCGGTTCCGGAAGACGGGGAAATATACCCGTCTTTTCACAATTCATTTCAATCACCTCGCAGCCAAATGAGCGGAGAAGATCCGGAATCACATAAACACCTGCACCGTTTACACAATCAGCAACAACTCTGAATTTCCTTTTTCTAATCGCATCCGGATTTATATTTCTCAATTTTAGTACCGATGCCGTATGATTCTGCAAAGCGCTTCGGTCAAACTCATAAGTTCCAAGCTGATCCCAGCTTTCAAATTTGTTGGATTTTGCATCAAGGATTTTCAGAAGCTCAAGGTTTTCGGCGGGACTCATAAACTGCCCAGTTTCATTCAGAAGCTTTAACGCATTCCATTCGTTTGGATTATGGCTAGCAGTGATTGCTATTCCCCCTGAAGCATCAGAATTTTTAACTGCAAGCTGAACAGTGGGTGTAGGCACAATACCGATATCAACCACATCAATCCCTTTTGAAAGGAGAGTGCCGCAGGTTATCATCCGGACCATTTCACCTGATATCCTTGCATCACGCCCAACTACAATTCTCCCTTTGCCGATGAAATCGGCGTACGCCGAAGTAAACTTTACCAGCTGCTGCGGATCTAAACCATCGCCGATTATTCCTCTTATTCCGGAAATACTAACCATTAATGTAGGCATTCATCCTCCTGAATTTTATACACAAAAATAGGTTTATTCAGTGAACATTTAAAATCTGATGGGGATTCTTGTGCATTTTTTCCTTCCCGGGTAAATAATTATTTTGAAGGTTAAATTATAGGAATTGATGAAGCAGAAACTTGATAAAATAAACAATTTGCTGATAAATTTTTTCGGAATACCGGCGAGGGCGGCTGTCCCGCCTGATCCGGTAGACCTGATAATTGCAACCATCCTTTCTCAAAATACGAACGATAAAAATTCATACAAAGCATTCAGGAAACTGAAAGCAAAATATCCTGATTGGAGGCAGGTACAGAGATTAAAACCTGAAAAGTTGGAGGATACTGTAAGGGTTGCAGGATTAGCGCAACAAAAAGCTGCTGCTATAAAGGCCCTTCTTAACTATCTGATCACTAAAAAGGGTATTATCAGCATGGATTATTTGGAGCAGTTCACAGATGATCAAATCTTGGATGATCTTACATCGATTCAGGGGATTGGGATAAAAACCGCAAGCTGTGTATTGCTGTTTTCGCTTGAAAGAAATGTATGTCCTGTTGATACACATGTTCACCGTACATTAAACCGCATCGGAGCAGTTGAAACTTCTTCCCCGGCAAAAACTTTTACTGAAATAAAAGATAAAATACCAGCTCAAGCCGCCCATCAATTTCATACAAACCTGATAAAGCTGGGGAGGGAAATCTGTAAATCGTCGGGACCGGTATGTTATATTTGTCCACTTAAAAAGCTTTGCCGGTATCCGGAAAAAGATTTCCACAGGAAAGCTGGCGGAAAAGAGAATAATTTTTTTCTTCTCGATAGTATAGATTCCATTTAAAATAATATTTTAATAGCCGGCATAAATACCTGCGGGCTGATTTTTCCCTCTCATCATCAACTCCGTAAGCTTTTATAATTGCATTCCGCTTCTGCTTATATCAGGATTTAAACGGCATTCAGGCATGGTTTCTTTAATCCGGAGGTAAAGCCGTTTCAAACGATAAATTGTGGCATTCCACGTTTCAGGAAAAAGTATAATTAATTATATTTCAAAAGCGTATGAAAATTTACTTGATTTGCTGTATTATTATTTTCGATGCCGTTATAGCATTCTCCCAACACCTGGAAATTTTACCCGATACGATTATTTACGACAGATATTACGCCGATCAGCAATCCCACCAGTTCTCTTTATCAAAAGATTTTGGCAGCAGGCAATGGTATGGAAATATCGGAGCTGTTATTCCTCTTTTTAATTTTGAATATGAAAACCATCTTCTGCAGGTATCGGCAGCTTCAACTGTATTTAATACCATAATCAAGACACCGGGGCATATCCAGGTTTTTACCGTGGATTATATTGTCGATTTCTTTTTTGACTACAACATAAGTCCACAGCTACCTGTAAGATTTGTTTTCGGTCATCACAGTGCGCATTATTCTGACGACGGCATTACTGAGCTGTTTCAGTACCCGATAAGCTATGTCAGGGATTATACCGGACTGCATTTGCAGTACAAGTTCAGTTCTGCAAAAATATACGCCGGATATTATTTTAATTTCCATATTGAGCCTGAGGCTGATAAAAAGAATACTTTTCAGTTCGGAGCTGATAAAGGCTTTCAAATCAATCCATTGATAGAGCTGTATGCTGCAGTAGATTTTAAATTTAAGCAGGAGGTTAAATTTACCCCGACTCAATCTCTGCAGGCCGGTATAAAAATATTTTCCGGCAAAAGGAGAGCACTTAGAGCTGCATATACCCTCAGGAATGGTTATGATGAAAGGGGACAGTTGTATAATAAAAAAGACTGCAGACATTCTGCAGGAATTTACCTGGATTTCTGATGAAAAATATTATCACTGCCTTTATCCTAATATTTTCATTCAATGCTGAAATTCTTTCTCAGAATGAAAATACTGACTCTCTTGATAACGATACTTTTAATATTTTCAGCAAAAAAACCCTCTCTGTTGCAGCCCTTTCAGGATTTTATGCCGGTACTCTGGTGGATTCCTATATTACCTGGTGGAAGGACGACAAACGCCCCTTTACTTTTATGAATGAACCCTGGTTCAATAATTACGGCGATAACGGCATCGATAAGCTGGGTCATTTTTATACTTCCTATTTTTTTTATAAGGTACAAAGGGATATTCTGCTGTGGGGGGGATACACTCCTTCAACCTCAAAATGGATTTCAGGATCATTAACCTTTATGATGGGACTTCTAATTGAAGTAGGTGACGGTTTTTCATGGTATGGGTTTGATGTGAAAGATTTAATTTCAAATACCGCTGGTCTTTCTTATGCAGTATTACAGGATGAGGTGCCATTCCTGCAGAATATAAATGTAAAATGGAGTTATTTCCCGTCAGACGGAATAGCCTTCCCGCCCAGATTCAGCGATCATTATGCAGGACATATTTACTGGCTAACATTTAATGTAAATAATATCTGGAATGAATTCGGCAGCAGTTTCTGGCCGGAATTTATTCAACCTGCAATCGGATACAGCATTGGAAAAAATATCGAAAGGGAATATGTGTTCGGAATCGATATCAACCTGCTGCCGCTTTTCCGTTCCGAAGAGCCGGTTATCCGGTATCTTGGAAATCTTATAAATCTTTTTCATATCCCATCACCCGCCATAAAATATCGTGATGGAAAGAGCCCTGACTATAAACTTTTTCTTTTGAATTAAAAACTCAGAAGTGCATTTATCCTCTTACCTGCAAGGTCACTTATCTGTTCTTTTTAATAATTTCTTCCCTCTCTTTAATCTCTTTGGGCACTTCTTTTATGATCAGGGAGGCTATTACTGAAATAGCCAGGATCGAAAGAATTACGATCAACGAAACCTGTACGGGAATATGAATGATACCTGAAATCAGCATTTTAACACCGATAAAGAGCAGAATAATGGAAATACCGTATTTCAGGAACCTGAAGAATGTAAGTAATCCGGACAGCGCAAAGAATAGCGAGCGGAGTCCCAGTATTGCAAACAGATTAGATGTAATAGCAATAAAAGTATCGTGGGTTATAGCCAGAATTGCCGGAATGGAGTCGATTGCGAAAATAATATCTGTGGATTCTACAAGAAGCACAGTTACAAAAGCTACAGTTGCAACCCTTTTGCCATTTTCTTTTATGAAGAAATGGTGAGTCTCCGACGACTTGCTGATAGTAAATAGTTTTGATGCTAGGCGGACAAATATGTTTTTATCAGGATGTATTTCTTCATCTTTTGCTGTAAGCATTTTATATGCTGTGTAAACAAGAATCACCCCGAAGATATAAATCATAAAGCTGAAGCTTTTTATGAGCTGTACCCCCGCTGTTATAAATAATATTCTGAAAACCACCGCGCCAATTATTCCCCATTTGAGTATGTGAGGCTGATTTGACTCTTTTATTCTCATAAGATTGAATATTATTATGAAAACGAAAAGATTGTCCACTGATAGTGAGTATTCGATAATATAGCCGGTAACAAACTCGAATGCTTTCTGTTTGCCGTCCGGTAATGTTAAAAATATAAGCAGTCCGAAGAGCAGTGCTATGGTTACCCACAGTCCGGACCACAACAGTGCTGCTTTAACACTTATTTTCCCTCTGCGGTGGTCAGTTACATACATATCTATCAGGAAAATAGAAACGAACAGAAAAATAAAAATAATACTTAGAATGGTCTCGTTTAACATCAAAAATTACTCGTTTATTAATTTGCAAATATAAATATTTTTTATGGTTTTTTATATGAATATTGTCTGATCGTTTTTGAGTTGTTATCCTGTAGCAAATGTACGAAAGGTGTTTTAACCGGAAAGCAATCCTTTTACCTTGCGCTTACCTTACGGCTATCCTGCACCTATCCTTCACCTACCTCCACGGATTTGTGGACGGTAACCGCCTGGTAATCGTAAAATAACCGCTAAATAATACTTGCAATGAACCCCCGCATGATATTGAATAATGCTATTATTCTGTCAATTATTAACTATGTACCTTAATTTTGTCAATCTAATAATTCATTCCTGACAACAATGCTTATGCAGAGAAATCCATTCAAATTTTTAATCAGGTTAATCCGGTCGATTAATTTGAAATAGTATTAAAAGCGGGGGAGTAAAATGATACAGTAGATCAGAAAGTCAGGGAAAGTCTGATGGTGTAAATTTCTTTCTTTCCCAGCCGGATACGGATTTTATTTTCATCAATCAGGGTGATGTTATCTATTACTAATTCTTCGAGATTGACTTTTTCGGCTTTCAGAATTTTGAATAGTGTGATAATATTTGTTTCCACACGTCGGTTGCCCGGATTGAACAACCTCAGTATATATGAGCTCCCGTCTTCGGCTTTTTTGAAACAGCTCATAATTATTCCGGGTTTTTCAATCCTGATGAACGAGGACGATGGTGGTAATGATCCTTCTCCTTTTCCCGCCTCTACGGTAATTAAGTTATAGTTAAAATTTAAAGCTTCATTGTAAGTATTTCCATTCTGCCAGCTGCCTTTATGCGGGTAGAATGACAATCTGAATGTATGTAAGCCGGGACACTGGGATCCTTTCATTTCAGGATATGATTCGATTGAACTGGGCTGAATAACATATTCAAAACAGCGAAGCAGGGTAATTGCAATGCTATGCCTGTCAGGTAAAATTTCATATTCTTTTAATCCGCTTACCAGCACGGCAGCGCCCTTTTTTCCGTCTGACAGATCAGTAAAATGATGCATGGGGAAGTCATACATCGGCTGTTCGATCCAGTCTCTTGTATCCGGTCTGCCGGTACTCCGCCTAACAACATCGAACTGTCCTTCACCGAAAGAAAAATCAGACTTAATTCCGGTGGGGAAAATAATCCTCAGCCTGTGGCTTTCCGCCTGATTGAATGTCCTTATTTTATAATCGGCCCTCCTGGAATTTTTATTCAGGCTTATATAGCACTCCACAATCTGTTTAATATATTTTCCTTTTACAGCAGTACGGTCTTTCAATTTCTGCGGGAGTTTTAAAATATATTTCACAAGGCATTCTGCATTGAGAGAATTATTCTCAGTAATTTTAATGACAGGTTTTGATCTGAGGGTTGTAATGAATGGCTTAACCGGCTTATTAATCCAGGCATGACCAGCTTCTCCTTCATCATAAATATATCCTGTATTCCTGATTTCCAGATTTTCGCTCTTATTCAGGAAATTTATGGTTCCGTTTTTATTGATCTTAATCCTTACATATTCATTTTCCATTACAGGCAGATTGTTAACAACTCTTGCAATATTATTTATCTTCTTAAGGGCTTTTCCCGGAATAACGGAAAGTGTGGAATAACCTAATGATGGAATATTTTTCAGGTTGGCAAGACACCTGTACCTAATCATTTTAAAGAACATGGGTCTGTCGGTAAGCTGTTCGGCCACAGGTTCAGCCGAAAATCTCTGCAGAATGACTGTTTCCTGTTTTTCGCCCTGATGGCTGATTAAAGAAAAACTTCCTTCATCTTTTTCTTCAGGTATATCGATAAGTAATTCCACAACCTCATTTCTGGTTAAGGGAAGGGGATTAAATACAACAATATTAATACCTGAATTATTTTCCGGGGTATTAATATTCTTAACAATAAATTTTAATGAAGAAGAAAGTACTCCTTTTGAAATTTCAATGGATTGCTTGTAACGATTTATCATATCATCGTGAACTTCATCAAGACTGCATCCGCCGATCGAATCATGCGCCGAATTCTGTATCAGATAATTCCATGCTTTTTCCAGGTACTTGTTTTCAGTACCGGCTCCGAGAACAGAAGCTGCTGAATCAAATGGTTCGGCATAATACAAAAGCCATTTTTCCGCTTCAAAATTTTTCTGTTTCAGATACATTCTTGCGGATAGGGTATATCCGTAAAGATTTCCGCTGCGGTTATTGAATTGAGCACTTCTCCTCTCGCCTTTAACCACCCGGAGTGCGGAGAAGTCCGCAGAGGATTTAAGGGCTTGGGCGTAATCTTCCAGAGTGCTGTGCCTGACGTCGAGTGAAGGGAATTCCCTCCTGATATCTTTAATTATTTTGACTGTACTGCTATCTGCTCCGCTGGAATCGTGTCCTTCCATCCATATTACATGCGGAGTGGTAAAGTCATCCGCCTGCTCTTTGATTATCTGTTCAACTGAATTCTTTATATTCTCTATGTAATATTCTTCAGAAGGATTTATATTATAATAATCCTCACGGGTATCCGGGTCAGCCATCCGGAAAAAGCTGCCTTTGCGGTTCCATTTATTCTCGGCATCCCCGGTATTTTCATCATAAAGAACCTTTCGGTATACATAAAAATAAAAATTATACCTTGGCATTGTAGAGAACCTGCTTGTGAGGGCTGTGGTTCCATCGGCACCCTCCCATAAAAATTCTGCAGAGGGACTTTCTTTAGCATTTACGCCTCTGTAGAACATGATGACATCGATCCCGAAACCGGCATAGATCTGAGGGAGCTGGGATATTTGTCCCCATGAAAATGGTGAATATCCGGTTTTAGAAACCCTGCCATACTTTTTGCAGATCTTATGCCCCAGCAGCAGATTCCGGATAAGATTTTCGCCCCCCACCTGGAACTCATCAGGAAGTATGAACCAGGGTCCGATAAAAATTCTTCTTTCCTTAACCAGTTTTTTAATTATTTCTCTGTTCTGCGGTTTAATTTCGAGATAATCCTCTATCAATATTGACTGGCTGTCCAGATGAAAAGCCTTATAATCCGGTTCGTTCATGAGGATATTAATTAAATTATCCATCATCTCAACGAGCATCTGGCGGTTCCGCTGGAAGGGGAATCGCCATTCGCGGTCCCAGTGGGTATTTGAAATAATATGATAAATCTTATCGCTCTTCATTTATTTTCTAAGAAACAGATTATGTTTAATAACGGCTTCAGGCAGTCCGCCTTTAAGGACAAAAGACGCAGCTTTTAAATTATGTCCTGAAGTTTGTGCGAATGGAACAGCGGCACAGAGTTTTATACCGGCGGCCCGTAATGCAATAGTTCCGCTTTCACTATCCTCAAAACCGATTACTTTATCAAAGTCTTTTACAGGAATTCCCAGTTTATGAAGCGCCAGGGAATAAAGATCCCGGTGGGGCTTGAGTCTCATTTCGCCGGTTTCACTGGCTGTGATTATAACATCGAAGTATTCCGAATAGGATGAGAATTTTTTAAGCAGACTGCTTTTGATTCCATCAGGCAGCTTCCAGGTGCGTATTTCAGTCCTGAATAATTTAAAAAGTTCGTTCAGAACAGTCTCTGCTTCATATAAAATAGAGGATGTTACCAGGGCAGTCTTTACAGGGTATTCTGTAAACCTGGATGAAAGACGGCTCAATATTTCAGCAGCCTGTGCGGCATTTATTTCAGCTGAAATACCGGGAACTTTTTTCTCATATTCATTAATCAAATACCTGTTCAGCAGTGCTGCATTTTCTCCTAAAAATCCTTTTACAAGGGATAGAAAAAACGCTGCACCGGGCATTGCCTCAATCAGTTTACCGGGATCTGCCGGGAGCATATTTATATGCGGAATATCAACGCCTGACTTCAGTGCCAGCAGTATCTCATGGTATCTCCGGTAATAAATTTCGATTGCGGCCCCGGTAACAAATCGCGGGTTATTTAAATCTATCCTTAACTTATATTTTTCACTATAATAA
This sequence comes from Ignavibacteriales bacterium UBA6490, assembly GCA_002435365.1. GTDB lineage: Bacteria > Bacteroidota > Ignavibacteria > Ignavibacteriales > Ignavibacteriaceae > UBA6490. Next base: position 10,477 of record DJMM01000018.1, on the reverse strand, counting down.
TCAGACAGTTTCTCAATTTTCTCAATGCTGTGATCCTTTAATCTTTTATCATTGATTAATTCACCGCATCCTGATAAAGCAAGCAGGTTCCGCGCCTCAGCTCTTCTTGATTCATCCTTTCCGGCGCTCAGGGTCCATACCACTGCTTCAAAGAAAGATTTAATTAGTTTATCCGGAATTATATAATCCTGATAGGTTGTGATCAGGTATTCGATATGTTTGGTAGTACTGTTGCCGATGATATAAGGGTAATCTTTTTGGGCATTCAATCCTTTCCAGGACTTTTTATCCGGCCTGCCGGTTATCATTCTTACCATATATTCCAGTGAATGAATGCACAGCAGTTCTGTAGTGGCTGTGGTTCCGTCCATATCCATTACCACTGCTGATAATCCATTATTCAGTGATCTGATTTTACCGGAGAGCGGAACTAATTCATCAGCAGGAAAAACAAATTCCGGATTATGAATAACAGCATACTCAGTCTTTCCGGCGTTAATGATTTTTACGGCATCCCTGTATTTAATGACACTATTTTTATTAATTCTTTTCATATCAATCTTTTATGATCATACCTATTCCAGAGTTCAGTATCCTCTCGGCCTCACCGGAATTTTCCGCTTCAGCATATACTCTTATCAAAGGTTCAGTTTCCGAGGCTCGTATCAGCAGCCAGTTTGAATCTCCCTCCAGGAAGAATTTCAATCCGTTTATAACTCCCCGGCTGCTCAGGAATTCAGCAGCGCGCATAACTTTAAAACCGCCGATTGTGCTGATATTTTTCTTAAAGATATTCGGAAGAAGGGATAACCGGTCCGCTTTTGTATAAGGCAGATCTTTTCTGTGATAAAAAATACTGCCGTATTTTTTTCTTGCAGACTCGGCCAGGAAACCTATTTTTGAAAATCCCGAAGACGCCAGTGCCTCGCACAACAGTAATCCTGAAAGGATGCCATCTCTTTCCGGCATATGAAAGCCATAGCCGAATCCGCCGCTTTCTTCACAGCCGAAAGCAACCTCCTGTTTGAGCATTTCTTCACAGATATACTTAAAACCTACCTGAACATCCGAAATTTTTCTCTTCTCGCTTTCGAACAGCCGGAGCTTATCAGTTACTGACGATGTTTTAACAATATTGCCCGGGAACAGGTTATTCCTGCAGATGTACTCTGCCAAAATCAGGATTGTCTCCTGGGCACTCAGCCATTCTCCTGAATCAAGCAAGACGCCCAATCTGTCGGCATCGCCGTCAGTTGCAATTCCGAGGGAATAATGATCAGATCTTAGTTTTTCAGAAAGGGGGAGCAGATTCTTTTCTATCGGTTCAGGCTGCCTTCCTGAAAAATTTTCATCAGGTGTTCCGAATATTGTATCAGCATATATATGATGACCGCTAAGAATATTTTCAATAATATTTTGTCCTGCACCGCTCATTGAATCGATCAGTATTCTTAGTCCTGATTCCCTTATAATACGGAAATTAATTACCTTGTTAATTTGCTCCAGGTAAGGCAGGGTAAAGTCTTTAATTACAATATTTTCCCTGCTTCTCCTAACCGGAAATTTATATAGAAACTTCTCAACCTTAAGTGTATCTTCTGTAAGGTAAGGGCCGCCGTACGCTGCCTTGAATTTAATCCCGTTATATCCTGATGGATTATGGCTTGCAGTAATCATAACGCCGGAATCCACTCTGCTGAATTTTGTAAAGTATGAGAGAACAGGTACCGGAATTATTTTATCAGACAGAAAAACACCGATCCCGTTACCGGACATAACCTCTGAAAAGATTTCTGCATAAAGCCTGGAATTTTTTCGTCCGTCATAACCAACTGCAGCCTGCGGATTCACTCTTTTCGTGCTGCCGAGGTAAGCTGCAAAAGCCTGCGCTGCTTCTGCTATTGAGTTCTCATTCACATCCTCATCAATGATCCCTCTCCATCCGTCGGTTCCGAATAAAATCTTTTCGTTCATAATTCCTTATGAGCTTTATTAATTGCATCAGCGTACCAGGAGGTGATTATACCGGGACGCGTTATTGCCGTTCCAACTACCACTGCCCAGGCACCCCGGCGTATCATCTCTGCAGCAGCTACTGGAGTGCTTATTCTTCCTTCTGCAATTACAGGAATGTCAACTGCAGCAGAAAGTTTTTCCACTATAGAGAAATCTGGTTTGTCTTTCGGGTAATGGCCGGTTTCCGGTGTATAACCGGCCAAAGTTGATGATATGCAATCTGCACCGGCATGCGTACAGGCAATTCCTTCCTCATAAAGAGCAGTATCTGCCATAACGATAACATCATATCTCTTTTTGATCTGTTCAATGAAAGCAGGACCCGTGAATCCTTCCCTTTTCCTCAAAGTTCCGTCGACTGCAATAATTGCACATCCTGTTGCAATTAAATTTTCCACATCCCGGAAAGTTCCGGTAATTAAAACGCTGTTGTCAGGGAATTTCGATTTTACAAGACCGATTACCGGCAGGGGAACTGATTCCACAATTTTTTTTGTTTTTTCAATCCCTTGTGAACGAATACCCGCAGCACCTCCTGAAAGTGCTGCTTTGGCAAACAGGGCAACATATTCCGGGTTATCGAACGGTTCACCCTCAGTTGCCTGGCAGGACACAATAAGTTTATGTTTTAATTGATGGAACAGCTCGTTCTTTTTCATCTATTTTTTACCTGCAGCAATTACCAAAATGTCTTCTTCCTTCGATATTTTTTCCATTTCAATGTCAGTAAATGCAAGAATAAGATCCTCCCGGATGAGCCCCGTCATGTCAATTATTTTGTTTGAAGCTGCAATAAAAATATCGGGTACCAGGGCACCGGCATCCCCGAATGAAGTCAATCCAGAAATAAGTTCCGAAATTTTACTTTTTACTGCAGCAGCCTTAATCTGAACCACCTGGGCATCGTTAAGCTGCAGTCTCAGAACTCCTTCCTTATCAATAACTTTAACTTTTGAAGCTTCCGATTTAAAGATACCGAAGAAATGTTTTTTCTTTTCCGGATAAGTCACTGCCATAAGTCTTGCAGTTCTGCCGCTAATAATCAAATCTTCCTTTTCTGCACCGAAGTATGAAGCGCAGATGGCAATAAGTCTTTCATCGCTAAGTTCATTAATTCCTGGTTCACGGGATCTCATTTCACCGGAGCCGACAGCTGTGGCAATTACTCTTTTATTCCGGTTATCTATTTCAATTGTAACTTCAATTGATTCCGCAGCGGCACCCATTGCGGCAACAGAATTAACCGCTTCCATTCTTATCGAAGCCAGGTCGCTTTCTGAAGGATTAATTATGTTTCTCTCAATAGTATCTTTGATTATACCCAGTGCCGCTCCGATTGCAGATATAACATCGCTGTTATGTGCAATTGAATAAGGGTATCCCATATAATCCGAAGTATACGGAACCAGGGCCGGTGCTCCGCCTCCGCCTCCTGCAATCCTTATAATGCTGCTGTCAAGTTTGTATTCCCTTGTTAATTGTTTAATTACAGGCTTTATTTTTTCCGCGGATAGTTTCAGTATTTCATCTGCAATAATTTTCATATCTTTTTTCAGATAGGAGGAGAGGGAAGTGAAACACTGCTTTACTGCATCCATGTTAACGTTTGTGCCGACTTTTGCAATCTCCAGCAGGAAGGCTGCCTCCGTAGGAGTGACAGCATACCTGTTTTCTTCTTTATTTTTATCCTCTACAGCAATGTAATCATGTGGATCGCCATTTACAGGCTGAAATGTTTTTATTTCAGCATCGCCTAAATTCCTCTCCTCACAAAAAGCCGCATATTTCAACCCGGCTATGTGAGCGCTGCGGGGACCAACATCAGCAATTTTACTATCCCTGATCCTCGGAATAGATCCTCCTGCAATGCCTAGTGTCCGTACATCAAGTGTTCTGAGATATAACCTGTTGCCGCCGATCTGCGCGCTCCGTACCTGCGGCCTTCCGTTCTTAATAACTGTAATATCAGTTGAAGTGCCTCCCACTTCCACAAAAATTCCATCATTCAGTTTAATATACATCAAGGCAGCAGCAACGCCGGCAGCGGGCCCGGACAGCATTGTCAGTATGGGTCTTCTCCTCATTTCATTAATATCCATGATTCCGCCGTCTGAACGCATAACCATAAGCGGAGCTTTAATGCCTGTTTCCCTCACACCCTTTTCAGTCATATCCGCCGTCTGAAGCATCCTCGGAATCATGCTTGCATTAATTACTGCAGTGCGGGTCCTTACTTTTAAGCCGTATAATTTTGATATACTGCTTGCGGAGATCGCGGTTATACCGGTTGCAGATGCAGCCGCTGCGGCATACTCTTCATTGGAAGTATCATCTACACCGAAAACTTCGGAAATTACAAGTACCCCGGCTCCCTCCGATATAAGTTCAGCTATTTTATCCTTAACTTCTTCTTTCCAGCTTTCATTTCCGGTGTCAAGATATCTGAACCTGGTATTAAGAAATTTTCCGGGAGATAATTCAATATTGCCGGGATCGCTTTCCTTCCTCGCTATTTTCCCTTCCAGGCCTTTGCCCAGACCCAGAACACCTACTACTGCTACGTCACCTTCAAGCAGTGCATTTGTTGCCTGGGTGGTGGAATGTGCGATGAGAATTACTTCGTCAGGAGAGATGCTGTAATTTTTAAGCAGAAGCATCATCGATTCCACAACGCCGCGTGCAACTCCCTCTGCTGCAGTATGCGTTGTGGGTACACAAGTTTTTCCGGCAATGCTGAAGTCGGAAATATCCACTGCCACCGCGTGTGTGAATGTTCCTCCTACATCGATTCCAATTTTTATTCTTCTCATATTCTACATGAACAACAATGCTGAAATTATAAGGCCCAGGAATGCAATAATCCAGGTATAGGGAATAGTATTCCATAAAATTTTCTGCACATCCACACGCATTTCATTTGCAAGCCATACGTTCTGTGTATTGGTGGGGTCGCTTATTCCCTGTATCTGACCCACCGATAAAAGAAGTCCCATTATAGCACCGGGATTCATACCGCTGGCAAGAAAAACTGCGGCAAGCCCGAATCCCATGCCCCATACATTAAGAGGTCCCCTGTATAAAGCAAGCGGAGCAAATAGGGTAAAAAACAGGACATAACTCACCGGGCTGGAGGGGATTATGTTTGTCATTACAGGCTGAAGCAGATTCAATACCGGCCAGCCTGACGAATATTTTCCGGCAGCTGAACCGCCCGGTCCCATTACTGCATTCAGCAGCATTCCTATACCAAGCATCAATGCCACCGCTGGCATTACAACCGCACCCCCCTCAAGAACCGAGCGTACAAACAGGTTCAGGCTGTTTTTTCTGTATGTGGAGATAAATCCGTAAAGCAGGCCAACGATGAATGCAGCAATAAAATTTATATTCAGTACAAGTATGAGGAACAGGGGAATGAGCGGTGTGAAATAAGAAAGCCAGTGCAGCTTACCGTGGTTCTGTCTTTTAAGAATTCTTGTGAACGACATAATGAACATCAGCACCAGCAGGATTCCCGCGCACCACTTCAGCAGGATACCCGCTGATGCAAGGAAATTAAATAAACCTGATTTTATTTCCAAAGAGAGAAAGTTGTATAAAATTATGATCAGCGATATCAGCACAGCCGCCGTTAGGCTTCTTAAAATTATTTTTCTGAAATTAATTACATGACCATCCCTGTATAATTGTACTGATATATAAACTACCGCGGCAACGAAGGTTATTCCGAACATAAAAAACGCAAAGTTCCTTACTTCATCCACCGTTAAGCCGAGCACTGTAATGTATACAGCCCAGTTGCCGGGATTCAATGCTCCCCCCATACTCAGACCTATCAGAAAAATGCCGGATACTGTAAGAGAGCTCATCCCCGCTGAAGTCATTATCGGCAGTACTACTGTAGCCACCATAATTATTGCACCAAGCCCCCCCAGGGTTGTAAACAGCAGGGCGATCGTCACCAGCATAATTATTGCAATAGTCCAAGGTTTGTCGCCTGATAATTCAGCGCCGATTTTAATGAAGCTTTCAGCAATACCTGTCTTCTGCATAAGTATGCTGAGCATGCTTCCGAAAATGGCAATAGTGTAGGCCTCACTGAGACGTGTGGAACCCAGCCCCAGTACATACTGGATTGTGTCGCTTACAGATACCCCTGCTATAACCGGGATCAGAAATGCCATTACCGGAAGGGCAATTATGGCCGGAAGCTTCCTTAAAAACATAAGAACTGCAAGAAAAACAAAGACCAGGAGCAAAAGGGTTATCTGAATCGTTTCCATCAAAGTGTTATATATATTGCAAACTATTCGTAAATTTAATGTCGTGAAAAATAGTAAAATTCAAAATGTTAGTAAAAGAAAATTTTCCCTTAACTGATTATAACACTTTTCACATTAAAGTGCTGGCTGAAGAGTTCATCGAGGTCTTTTCCGAAGAGGAACTTTCGCAGGCCCTTATACAGCTGAGGGGAAAAGAATTCTTTGTGCTTGGAGGCGGGAGCAATATCCTGCTTACCAGTAATATCAGGACTGTTGTGAAGATCTCCGTTCCCGGTATAAAAATTACGGACGAAGATGAGAACTATGCATATCTAAGTGCCGGTGCCGGTGTGATATGGAATGAGCTGGTCACCTACTCGCTGGACAGGAATTTTGGCGGCATCGAAAATCTTGTGCTTATTCCGGGCACTGTCGGCGCTGCCCCTATTCAGAATATCGGCGCATACGGGCAGGAATTGAAAGACAGCTTCCATTCCCTCAATGCTGTTGAAATTCATTCCGGTGCGGTTAAAACTTTTGACAACCGGTCATGCGCATTCGGTTACCGCACCAGCGTGTTTAAATCCGCACTGAAAAATAAATTTATTATCTCCTCAGTTACAGTTAAACTTAACAAAAATCCACGGCCCAACCTGGAGTATGCACCCGTAAAAGCCGCTGCCGGAAAGGAAGGATTGACTTCAATATCAATTGCTGATGTAAGCAGGATTATTGCTGGCATCAGGAGAAGCAAGCTTCCTGATCCTGCTGTTACCGGTAATGCCGGAAGCTTTTTTAAGAATCCGGAAATCGGTAGCGGACAGTTTGAAAAATTGAAAACAAGCTATCCCGCAATTACCGGATTCCGATCGGCAGATGATAAAGTTAAAATCTCCGCGGGCTGGCTCATCGAACAGTGCGGATGGAAAGGGAAAAGAGTAGGGGATACCGGAATACATGATAGACAGGCTCTGGTTATTGTAAATTATGGAAATGCCTCCGGCAGCGACATACTCGGCCTGGCGGAAAAGATAAAAAAATCTGTATTCGATAAATTTGAAATTTCCCTGGAAGCGGAAGTAAATATTATTTAATATAAAAACTCTCCCCTCTGATACTCCCTCATATTTGGAAATTATTAATGATGCAAATTACAGGGATTGATTTACCTTTAAGCTTAATTTGAATTATCAGATCTTAATGTAATTAATTAAAAAATCGGTGGCACAGGATGGTTAAAGGTAATTCGGAATAGGAAGAAATGCTCCCGGCATAGGAGCAGGTTTCCAAAAAAGGAACCGATCCCTGACTAATCAGCAGAGGCTGGTACACAAGAACCGGATCAATCTGAAAAACCGGTAATCGCAGTATTTTATTCGTACCTTAATGCTTCAATAGGATCCATGTTGGCTGCTTTATAAGCAGGATAGGTCCCGAATATTACACCTACCAGAAGACAGAGAGATAATCCTATAAGTACCCAGTCCACGGGTACGACGGCAACTGCATTCAGGGCAGAACCGGCAAGATTGCCAATGCCCACCCCGAAAAGGATACCGATCAATCCTCCTGTGAGACAAAGTATTACCGCTTCCAGCAAAAACTGTATCAATATTGTCGAACGCCTGGCGCCTACTGCTTTGCGGATACCGATTTCCCTGGTCCGTTCTGTAACCGATACAAGCATAATATTCATTATGCCTACGCCGGCGGCAATGAGAGCGATAATCGATACGACCAGGGCGCCTATTTTAACTCCGCCAGTTATATCGTTAATCTGCGTCATCAGGGATTCATTGCTGAAAATCTCAAAATCATTTTCTTCTCCCGGTGCAACTTTCCTGATAGTCCGCATGTAGCCTATGGCCTGTTCAATCAGTGCATCATAATCATCGGCAGACTGCGACATAATTGAAATGCCTATGCTCCTGGCCCTGCGGCCGTACATGCTCTGAAATGAAGAGATCGGAACCACTATATAATTATCTTCGCTTTGACCAAAGAATGAGGGTGTTTTCTCAAGCGTGCCGATAACCTTCATGGGACGGTTGTCGATCCGTACAGTCTGCCCGATCGGACTCATATCGGGAAATATTTTCTGAACAACATCATTTCCAAGCACGCATACATTATTCCCGTACTGTACATCGGTTTCCATCAGCGGTCTGCCTTCGTTAATGGTTACATTACGGGTCATAAATGCACCCATGGTTACACCTACCACATATATATTGGGATTAGTCTGCTTGCTTCCGTATTTAACTATTTTGCCGCCGGAACCCTGTTCCGCACCGATATATTTTGCAGTTGTCAGTTTTTCCTGCAGCCTGTAAAAATCGTCCAGAGTGATGTTTTTCCTATTCCTGTATTTAGCCCAGGAATCATGATTACCGACGTGAATAGCTGGCCATTTCTGGATCTGGAATGTATTCTTGCTCAGGAAGGAAACTCCGGTTTCTATAGTTTCCTGAAGCATTGTTACAATTGTCATTATAACAATTATGGAAAATATTCCGACAACCACACCAAGAACAGTAAGAAGTGTACGCAACCTATTGGTCCTCAAGGAATGCATCGATATCAAAAAGGTTTCACCGGGGCTCATTTAATACTCAATAATTGTATAATTGATATACAAATTTATAATATACGCCGAATATTCCAACAATAATTCCGGGTATTGTTGAATTGTTTTGACAGATTGTCAACTACTAAATCCGGATAGATTGCCATTGTGAAGACCTATGCCAGCCGGTTTAAACCCGGTGCCTGACTAATCTGAGTCTTACCTGTACCAAATCTGCTTTTAATCAGGTTAGAATCAGGTTAGACCCGGGTTAGAATCAGAACAGGTCAGGGTCAGGTTACCAACCGGACCAGAATTTATTTCATTTTGGAGTTCAAAGGCGGCAAAAAAACTTATGATTGGAATATTATATAGCTGCTGCTGTTTCATTCCTGCAGCCTCTCATGCATTATCAGATGCGAACAGGAAAACATCGCTGGAGGTTTGTTTATTGTGCAGTGAGTCACCCTTCTTTTCAACTGAGAGCACCCTTACAGATTATATTGTTTTCAGGAGGTAGATTAAAATATTAAATGTCCTTTCTACTTCTGTTCTGATTTTATTTTATAACGATGTATTAGATTGGAGTTAAATATGGATAGAAATAAGATTATAACAGATATAAAGAATACACTGGGAATTGTTCCCGGTTTTATTAATTCGCTGGCCGATGATGTACTTGAAAGCGAATGGAATCTTTTTAAGAGATTTGAATTATCGGAAACACTTCTTCCGCCAAAATATAAAGAGCTGGTAGGTTTGGGTATTGCGTCTGTAACACATTGTTGGTACTGTGCACAATTCCATAAGGCAATGGCTGAATTTCATGGTGCCACCGAACAGGAGATCCTGGAAACGGTTCATTATGCAAAGTTCAGTACTGGCTGGAGCACCTATCTTAACGGAAATATTTACGATAAAGATAAATTTATGAAAGAACTGCGCAGTATCGGTGAATATGTTGCCGAAAAAGTAAAGTAATTAAAGCAGGTTGAGCAGTGGTAGAAAGGATAAATATTTTAATTCCGATATTAAGGGATTTCAGGGGCCAAAATCAGGTATATCCCTTATTGATACTTCCCCCCGGCCTGAATAGATTGTTCCTGTCTAAATATTTCAGGGCAATTTATGGAAAACATTACACTCTTAATTGTCGAAGAGGATACTGAATTTCTGGCATCTGTTTCAGAATCGCTGGATCCCAATCCCGAGGTGGAAAAAATTCTCCACGCAGATTCGCAGGAATCCGCCGAGTCCCAGATTGCCTGCCACAATCCCGATTTTATTATAATGGACCTGGGATTCCCGGAACTGGAAAAAATATTATCTGAATCAAGATGCAGCAGCAATTCCCCCTTTATTCTGCTTACCAGCTACTACGACAATGAAGATTATATCCGTCTTGCCAGGGAGATGGGTGCCAATGCCTTCTGCCGCAGGGATAAGCTCAGCGAAGCAGTGGCACAGCTCATTCGCTATAAAAAAAAAGGGATTAATTCTTTTATCCTTGGAAACAAGTTTTACCTTCTGAACTAAAAGCTGTTCCCGGCCGCCACTAAAAAAAAAATAAATAATTCTTTTTTGTTAGAAAAGTTTAATTTATTTTAATGCATAGCTATTTATCATTTTCGGG
>DJMM01000122.1 GCA_002435365.1 Ignavibacteriales bacterium UBA6490 | reverse complement strand
CTCGCCGGAATCACCGGGATCAGCTGCAAATGTACTTGTTACAAAATATGGCGGTATCGGTGGACTTATCGAAGGATCATTTAACGGGGTTTTATTGGATCTGTTCGGAAGTACGTCCATAAATCTGACTGACGGAAAGTTTTCAGTTGTCAGAATAATATTCGGGAAAAATAATAAAGATAAAATCCCCAGGGAACTTAGAGACAGATTAAAGCTGTAGATGATATCCCTGTTAATATTACAAAGCCCCGTTCAATACGGGGCTTTTTTTTGGAACCTCATATTAAGGATTTAAATGGCCGGTCCTGCTGCTGAATATCCATACTATTATTCGAACTTTCAGGTAGTACCGGGAGCCTGAATAAATTGATCCTTCAAAACAAAAATAGTCTGTTTACTTGCAAAAGCCTTGCCATCGGCTGTTTACCAGACGATCGGTGAGATGGCCTACCGGAATTTTCCTTAACCTGATCGCCTTATTATTATTCTTCTATTTTGCCGAAGGAGCATAGATCTTCTCTCTTATCTCCGATACTGAGTTAAAAGGTTTCGGAGGATCCAGGTATTTCGCAAGAAATTTATATATTTTTAACCTAATCTGCAGAGCTGTACCGGTATCCATTCTGTCGAATGAATGACCCCCGGGAAGATTTTCAAAGATCTCGTATTCAAATTTTTTATCTGCTGCCTTTAATGCCTTTATTAAAGCTTCAACTTCGAGAACATTTACATCCTCATCATTTGTATTTGTATGAATCAGCAGGGGAGTCTGAAGTTTTTCAGCATTCCAGACCGGCGACCTTTTCCTGTATTCCTTCACATTTTCTTCCGCAGTCTTACCGATGTGGTAATCAGCGGAATACAGGTCACGGTATTCATCATCTTTATAACCCATCCTGGCAATAAGATCGCTTACGGGTACGCCTGCGAAAGCAACTTTAAAGTCATCCGGGTGATCAAAAATATTCATTAATGTAATAAGTCCGCCGTGGCTCCAGCCGATTATGCCGACCCTGCTGCCGTCAACAAAGTCATAATTTTCGGTCATATACTTTCTGCTGGCATATACATCTTCTGTCTCCAGTCCGCCGTAATCTATAGTTTCATACATGCCTTTGCCGTAACCGGTGCTGCCCCGGTACTCTGCTGCGACAACAATGTACTGCTGCAGCATAAGCTCCCTTATTATATGAGTGTAATAAGTGGAAAAGTTGCTGTGCACTCCCCCGTGCGGAAAAACTATTAACGGGTACTTCTTATTGATGTCAATATTTTTCGGTATGAATACGTAGGACCATATTTTGACAGGATTTCCCGCACCCTGACCGTCAGGATTTTTTTCTTTCCATTTCGGTGGTCCGGTCATGAATATCTTGTCAATAAAAGCAAGATCGCCTGCCCTTTGAAACCATAAGACATCATCTATCGACTTCTCCAGAACATCAAGACGGTGCTCAAGATTTTTATTATACTTTTTCAAACTCTCAATGTCTTTTTTAAGCTCCTCCTGGGCAAGTAATAAAGAAGGAATAAGCAGGATTATCAGTGTGTGAATAATTTTCATGTTCCACCATAAAATAAAATCAGATAATAAAATATCACAAGATGTTCCTATAAGTCAAATTATTTTTTTATTTACCGCCGCTGCCGTTCTCATGGGACTTGCAGGAAGAAGGGCTGTTTTCAAACTGGTGGATAAGATTAGGAACCATTCTTTCACTGAATCCTGCCGTAAACGAAAAAACAAGGACATTGAAGAACCTGTTCTCATCGTTTCCGATATTCAGCATACCGGAGTAAAATACAAGGGATGTAAAAAGTCCTCCGATCATCCCGATTAAAAGCCTGGTTATGCTTTCAAAGAAATGTATAGTCCGGCCGGAAGAGGGATTAACATTTATTTTTTTGGAGTTCATTATTAAGGAAAGATATGCCCCCGCAGCTCCCATAATTATACCGGATGCAAAAAAACTGATGCTTCCGGAATGAAGGAACACAGAAAAAAACATAAAATAGAGAAAAACCAGAAGCACTACTGCCGATGATGCAGATGACAGATACCAGATCTTTGCAGTTTCAGTAACCCTGCTCTTAAGGAAATATTCCGCTTTGTTCAGAATTCCGAAAATCACTTCGCCGTTTTCATGTTCATACATTCTTGCAATTGCAGCACCGATCATGGAACGGTATTCCTTTATCTGCTTCCCGGTCATGAATGATCTGTCGGCAAGACCTTCGAGTTCCGCTACTTTATTCAGAACCATACCGTAAAACGGTGAGAAAGAATTGTAAGCTGGACTCACTGCATACTGAATGTTCATTTCAGGATCCAGGTATACTATGAAATCACCACCATTCTCTACAAGGACCTCTATTTTTTTCCCGAGCGCGGGATCTGTATCACCCTCATGCAGGAAATCAAAATTGGTAAATTTTTTATCTCCGCAATCGCAGGATCTGTTTTCTGCTCCCGCTTTTCTGCCGTTGTTGTGATAAAACATTTTCTGCCTTTCATTTTTGAAGTAGATATTCCGAATCTCGTTTATTTTGCCGCGGGTAATAAAAAAATATTATTATTCACAATCGAAAAGATGAATGTTTAAATAAAAGGGGATAAAACAGCGTTTACAGAATGCATTTTCCTTGCCGAGCCTGCGGAACATTATCCTGCCGGACTGGACTGACTATTTTCGATAAGGCCAATTTATGATAAAAAACAAATATGATATTTTCTGCTGATCTGAAATTAGAATTTATTAAGATATAACCGGTAAGCTGATCTTAACCTTCTCTGAACCGGGACTGCTTCCAATCTCATATTAATGCGGGAAAAATGGGAACAGAACCGGGTTAGAATCAGATCAGACCAAGGTCAGACTGAGGTCAGATACCAAATAAGAAGAATATTATATACAACTGGTACATAAACCCGAAAATCACCGGCATTTCCTGCAGAGTGGTTATTTTTTTATGATCCGGAGAACTTCGGCATATTTTATATTGTAAAGCGAACCAGTTTATAAGGATTTTAACCATTTTTGAGCTTAGTGACTTTTTTATCAGATTATGCCGAAAATGTTAAAAAAACCTAGTTTTTTATTGAAATGAATATAGTATTCAGCTAAATTGCATAGGATAATGGAAAAGATTTCTTTTACAAAAATGAGCGGTGCAGGTAATGATTTCATTGTACTTAAGAATTTTCCTGTAACTTCGCTGAATCCGGCTCTTATTAAAAAATTATGCGACCGCAGAAACGGGATTGGTGCTGACGGTGTAATAAATATATCATCCGCGGAAAATTCAGACTTTAAAATGAATTATTTCAATGCCGACGGCTCAACCGGCACATTATGCGGAAACGGCGCCAGGTGTGCATTGCGATATGTTTACGATGAAGGGATCGCTAAAAAAAATCTGCTGAATTTTATATCCGGGGAAGATTATTACTCCGGTGAGATACTGAAAAGCGGACAGGTCAGATTTAATTTGCATAAGCCCGGGAAGATTAAAAGAAACTTTATAATTAATCTTAATAACAAGGATATTAAAGTCTCTTTTGCCGATACCGGTTCGCCGCATGCAGTAATATTTGCGGATGCAGTAACCGGGTATCTCGGAAAAAAAATAAGTATTGATGATTTTCCGGTTGATTCAATTGGCAGGGATATCAGATATAACCAGGCATTTGCTCCCGGGGGGGCTAATGTAAATTTTGTTTCCTTAAGCGGAGAAAAACTTTATATCAGGACCTATGAACGGGGCGTTGAAAATGAGACTCTCGCCTGCGGAACGGGTTCAGTGGCCGCTGCGGTAATTTCTTTTCTGGAGAAATTTGTTAAATCTCCGGTACAGCTTGTTACAAGAAGCGGGGAGGAGCTTATAGTCGATTTCAGCTTCGTAAATGATGAATTCTTAAATGTATCCTTAACCGGACCGGCGAAAATCACTTTTACCGGAGAATATAAAAATTAAATTGCTTTAATGCAGGAGAACAAATGTCAAAAGTTATTTTCTCAATTCAGTATGAGATAAATCCAGCAAAGAAAAATGAATACCTGGATATAATAAGGGAATTTAAAAATCTGTTGAAGAGTGATGGTCTGGAAAAATATGAAGTTTATGAAGTAAAGGGAAAAGCTAATGTCTTCCAGGAGATGTATGAATTTGCATCCAGGGAAGCATTTGAGGCTTTTGATGACGATCAGAATGAAAGACTGAATATTCTGATTAATAAACTCTCCGATATTACCGTAGAAAATTCGACAAAATATTCAACATTGTATGAATTAGGCTGATGAAACCAGGCGGTATTTCATCCGCTGTGAATTTTACCGGCTTGCAGCCAATTTCATTTCCTACTGCATCAATCGATTCTTAAGATAAATGACAGATATTATTCATAAGATATATATAACCTCTTTTTTTGTGATAGGTATTTTATCTGCGGTGCTCATTTCAGTTGATGGTTTTTCCTATTACAGCACCACTACCGCTGAGCGGCCATTCCATTCCCAGCATAACGATTTAAAACCCAGCGGTTTCTACGGTCATGGATACGGAATAATAGGTTCACTGATGATGATTTCGGGTGTAGCCATATATATGGTAAGAAAAAGGATCCGCAAATTCCATACTCTCGGTTACCTGAGGCACTGGCTTGAGTTTCACATATTTCTCTGCACCACCGGCCCTTTGCTTATACTTTATCATACATCTTTTAAGTTCGGAGGAATAGTAGCTGTAAGTTTTTGGAGTATGACCGCAGTTGTGCTGAGCGGTTTTATCGGAAGGTTTCTCTACGTGCAGATTCCAAGAACCATAAGGGGCCAGGAAATTGACATCAAACAGCTTGAGGAGGAGAATGAAATCCTTTCCGCGAATATTAAAATGGATTATTCACCGGATAATTCTTTTCTGATGAAGATTTCAGAATTCTCTTCAGTGCAGAAATACAGAACTGCGAGTCCCCTGATGGGCATATTAATTATATTGCAGGATATAATAAGATTGCGGAGATTTACTTCCGGCTTAAAAAAAGACCTGTCTTCGGGGAATATTCCCCCGGTGCGGAAAAAGGAGCTTCTTTTAAAGGTTAAACAGCAAATCATACTAAGAAGAAGGATAGGCCTGCTTCATTCAATGCAGAGGTTGTTCCGGTACTGGCACATTTTACACCTGCCCTTTGCCATTGTAATGTTTGTCATAATGTTTATTCACATAGCTGTTACAATTATTTTTGGTTACAGATGGATTTTCTGAAGGAGAAAAGATGAAAATAAAACCACTTTATATATACGGTACCCTTGCCGTTGCTGCGATAATTTTCCTGATATTTTTTACAAGCCGGGATAACGGAGAATCGGCAATAACTGATCAGATGCCGCAGGACGAAATTCATAAACAAATGGAAAACGAAACTCCTCCCGGTAAGGGAAATGTTTCAAATGAATTTTACCAGCAGCTTGAGATGCTTNNGATGTTGAAGAAAATCCCGCCGATACTGCAAAACTTATGCGCTATGCCGATTATCTTACTGCCGCGCATCAATTTGACAGCGCCATCCCTGTTTATGAAGAAATACTTGCAAAGAATCCGAAGAGAACGGATGTATACTTTGCGCTCACTTTCATTTATTATAACAGAAAAGAATTTACAAGGGCAGAAGAAGTAACAAATAAGGTTCTGGGTTACGATAAGAATAATCTTCAGGCTAAATATAATCTGGGAGCGATTGCTGCAGCAGAGGGGGACAAGGAAAAGGCAAGGACGCTTTGGACAAAATTGCTTGATGAAAATCCGGGAAGCAGGGAAGCGGATCTTGCAAAAAACGGATTGGCAGGTCTTGAATAATTAAGTTTTGCAATGGAAGTAATTTTAGAGAACACTGCAGCCTACCTTATAGTTGGCATCATCATTGGTGTTATCTTTTATTTCTATATGACAAGGTACAAGCACCGGACAGAGATCACTAAAATTAAAATAAACAGAGCAATGGAGCTGGGTTTTTATGAACCGGTTTCACTTCATCCCGTTGTCGATCATGAAATCTGTATCGGCAGCGGCGCGTGCATCCAGGCCTGTCCGGAAAAAGATATTTTAGGCATAGTTAACGGTCAGGCCCACACAATCAATGCTTCCAGGTGCGTGGGACATGGGGCTTGCTTTCATGCCTGTCCGGTTCAGGCAATTACATTATGTATCGGTACGGAAAAAAGAGGAGTTGAACTGCCGCATATAAGTCCGGAATTTGAGTCCAATATTCAGGGACTATTTATTGCGGGTGAGCTGGGCGGTATGGGCTTGATAAAAAATGCTGTCGAACAGGGAAAACAGGCAGTTGGATATCTGTCCAGGAAAATAAAAAAATCTGCGGACTCAGATTATGATCTTATAATAATCGGTGCCGGGCCCGCAGGTATTGCAGCATCCCTGGAAGCCGCAAAACTGAAAATTAATTTTCTTACGATCGAGCAGGATACTATTGGCGGAACCGTATTCAGCTTTCCCCGGGCAAAAGTGGTGATGACGTCACCAATGGACCTTCCTCTTTACGGAAAAGTAAAATTATCGGAAACAAATAAATCGGAACTTCTGAAACTCTGGCAGAAAGTCCTTTCAAAAAATGAAATAATAATTAAAGAGCAGGAAAAAGCTGATACCATTGAAAAATCAGGCGGCAGTTTTATGGTCAGGACCAATAAAGGCAGCTATACTTCCAGCTCCGTATTATTATCTATCGGACGAAGGGGTTCTCCCAGGAAACTTGGCGTACCAGGTGAAGAGAAGGAAAAAGTTTATTATCGGCTGCTTGATCCGGAACACATCCATGGTCAGAAAATTCTTGTGGCAGGGGGTGGTGATTCAGCAATCGAATCGGCACTTCTTCTTGCCGACGAAAACAATGAGCTTACTCTAAGCTACCGGGGCAATGGATTTTCGAGACTTAAACCGAAAAATCTTGACAGGATAAATAAAGCTACATCATCCGGAAAGATTAAAGTAATATTTAACTCAAACATTAGAGAAATATTTGACGATAAAGTGGAGCTTTCTGTTGATGATGTTAAAATGAATATCCGTAATGACCTTGTCTATATTTTTGCAGGCGGTGAACTGCCCACAAGATTTCTTGAAAAGACAGGAATTGCAATTACAAAAAAATTCGGCGATGCAATCTTAAAACACAGGAAGTAAGTTTACCACTTCAGTTAATCCTGCTGCATTTCCTATCAAAGCATTCAGATTCCTGATAATAAAAGACAGAAACTGTTAATTTATTTTTTCAGGATATAGATGGCACTTCCCACTTTTCTTTCACCGGTATCATCCGAGGGATGGTTTACAACTT
Source organism: Ignavibacteriales bacterium UBA6490 (assembly GCA_002435365.1). Taxonomy (GTDB): domain Bacteria; phylum Bacteroidota; class Ignavibacteria; order Ignavibacteriales; family Ignavibacteriaceae; genus UBA6490. The sequence continues at coordinate 14,962 of DJMM01000122.1, read as the reverse complement.
CTCCGTTTATAACCATTGTTGATGATCCGCCGCCGTCAAGATTCAGGGCATTGTAAACATTGTAGGAGAGCATAAGATCCGCAAACTCATTTAAGGACATGCCCCTGCTTGAAGCCTGCCGTCCGTCGACAACAAAAAAATATATTTTTGTACTATCCTGCGAAAAGCCTATCCCGGTCCTGGGGTGCCTGGTGTTCGAAAACCGCGGAAATACTCTTTCGAGGACCTCAGATTCGGGCAGAATTTTTATTCCGTTTTTTATTAAGGCCGGCCATCCCCCTGACAGCATAAATAAATTTCCTGCAGGAGGATTAAATTTAAGGGATAAAGTAACTCTATCAGGCAATGGTATCTCCTTTCCGTTAAACAGCAGGAAATCATCAGGGGAAAGAGTATTGTAATTGTAATTACTGACGCTGTAACTATCCGATCCGGGAATAAACTTTAATAAATGGATTTTATCCTTGGGAAGACTCCGGGTGTCGTAATAATAATTGAACAGAACCAGTGCATCTTTTTTAACCGGTGTATTTATGCCATAAATTCTGTACTCGTTGTTTCCGGCGATAAGAGTTCCGTCAAAACTGAACCTCTCGATATAAGGTTTACGGTATTCATCAAAAGCGATCTGGCTGTATGTTGTTCCTCCTCTGTCGTACGGGGCTTCCGATAATGCTTTAATGATAAAGCCGTCTGATATCATGTTGTTTATTATGCTGCCGTCTGCTTCAAAGAAATCTGCGTTTATTGCTGCCGGCACAGTATCGCCGGAAGCCATTATGCTGGTCTGCTGCAGTCCCACAATTTTTTTATTTGCTTTGACAGTATTAAGAGAACAGCCGCAGCTGTCGAGATTTATCTCAAGAATATTAATTACCAGAGTATCCTTTGAATTAATTATTTCGCTGTGCAGTATGCCCCCGGCAACCCGGCTGATTCTGATATCCTGTGGAAATATTACAAAAAAGGCTGCGGAAAACAGGAGAATGATTTCAGATAAAACGTTTTTCCTCATTCCAGATATCCTTAATATTTATTTTTAAATTTCTGCAGATATAAACAGGCAGGTTTGATTCATAGGGCATTGCATACCTGTTTTCGATGAGTGAGATCTGTTCGGCTGATCCGCATGCTTTAAGGTGATCTTCCGGATTTCCTCCGATAATAATTACAGCATCATATTCCTTTGTAACCTCATTCAGCCAGTACCAGTAGTTGTTATGAAATGAAATCACCTGCGGCAGGGGATACTTTTTGGAAAAGTATTCAATCGCTCCGGCTTCGCCATAGTTCCGGGCAAGAACGATAGAGTGCTTTCTTTCATCCGGAGATAATTTCAGGTAAGCATCCGAAACCGTCTTTGCCATATTCTCCCATCCGAACATATCAGAATAAAACTGAGGCAGCTCATTCAGTTCTTTGCTTTCTGAATTGCCAGTCTCAATACCTATTGTTTCCTTGTATGCAATAAAGCTTTCAACCGGCAGTACCGGAAGGACAACCGGCATTAAAGCAAAACCCGATAGGGCTATAACTGACGGCAGGATATACTTCAGCCTATAAAAATTCTTTTCTGCAAAAAGCTTTTCAAATAAGATTCCGCCGGCAGCCAATAATGGTGCATAAGCTGTTCCGAGATACTCAGGTTTTGAATGTCCGTTTATGAATAAAATCATAAAGGTTACAATATATATTACGGCAAGGATCCTGTACTTTTTTCCTTCATTATTTAACATTAAATAAAATAATCCTGCAATCCATACCGGAAACGAGAAAGGATTCATGATAAGTATCTGGCCGAAGGCAAAATCAAATCTTGATAATCCTGAATATTTAAATTTTGTTGCATTGTTTATAAATTCAAGGTGTGCAAAGTCATGCGTGAAATTCCAGATGATATAGGGGAGAAACACAATAAAGGCAAATAATCCGGCAATATATATTTCTTTTTTCAGGTAAACTTTCGGATTTGTAACCAGCAGTCCGATGAATAATCCTGCTCCAAACCACAAAAAGCCGGTTTTATTCAGCAGACCGAGCCCGGCAGTAATTCCGAGCAGGTACCAGTCCCTTTTTCTGTTGTCCTGGATAATCCGCACAATTAAATATATTGCAAGCATCCAAAACAGGTAATCGAAAGTATTCATAGAATAGACAGCATTCATTGCGATAAATATTGGTGCTAAAGTAATGGCGGTACAGGAAACGATAATTGCATAAATTCCGCCGCCCATTCTGGAGGTGAGCAGACCGGTTAAAAAGACAACCGCTCCCGAAATAACCGCGGGCAGAAGTCTTATTGCGAATACCGATTCTCCGAATAATAGTCTGTTAATATAAAGGACATAAATAGAAAATGGAGGCTGATCCACATAACCGGCATCCAGGCGGTTACTGCATGCTATATAATATAATTCATCCCGGAAAATTCCGTAACCGGCAAAAAGATTTGTGTATAAATGTATGAGAACTGAGAAGGCAGCATATCCCGCTATGGTATAAAAAGCAATCTTTGATGGTTTATATCTGAATTCCATAATATGCCGCCGGGAGATTGAATTTACAATTTATTAATATTATGTAAGTTAATAAAATTATTTACTTTATTAAGCCGGGAGTGCTCCTTTTTATTTTATAAACAGAATTTGTTTCATCCTCGGTAATGTACAATGTTTTCAGATCCCTGCCTCCGAATTCAACATTGCTCGGTTTTTTCCCGGGAGTAATTATTTTCTCAACAGTCACACCGTTCACATCAAAAACATAAATTGCTCCACCCCCGAAATGTGCAGCATAAAGGTTGCCGCTGCTGTCAAAATCGATACCGTCGGGATCGCCTCCGGGCATATGCGCAAAAATATTCTGCGATAAAATATTTCCTTCGTCATCCAGGACAAATTTAAGGATACGGCTTTTTGCAGACTCACATACATAAAGCTCCTTTGCATCAGAGGAGAATGCAATGCCGTTGGGAAAACAGAGACTATCTTTCAATAATTCGGTTTTCCCGGAAGCCACATCAAGCCTGAAGAGTCTACCATCAGGTTTATCATTGCCGTATGATTTAGGATCGGTGAAATAGAGCATGCCGTTCTTATGAAAAGCAAGGTCGTTTGGGCGGTTAAATTTCTTTCCCAGGAAGCCATCCGATATCACATTCACAGTTTTATCCGGTAGTATTTGCAGTATACTGCCATTGCCGTAATCGCATGCATACAAATTGCCTTTTCGGTCGAATACAAGGCCATTTGTCTGTTTTATCGCAGAGGAAAGTGAATCGATAAAAATTCCGGAGGTGTCACCCGATATTTTGTAGATATATCCGCCGTAGCAGCTTGATACATAAAGATTGCCGTTACTGTCCCAGGCCGGACCTTCGGGAAAATTCAGGTCAGAAGCAACTTTTATAAATTCCTGGGGAGATGACACTGTTTGAAAAAGCAGAAAAATAAATATTAAATTTTTCATTCCAACCTCTTTTTAAACCTTAATGAACTCAACATTAATATAATTCCTCCCAGAATAAAGAGCAGTAATATCTCAGGTATAAGATCGGCATAGCCGGAACCTTTTAAAATAACATCTCTCAGAATTATAAGATAATATTTCAGCGGTATTATATGTGTAATCATCTGGATCGATTCCGGCATATTCTCTATTGGAAATGCAAAACCGGACAAATAAATCATAGGCATCAATAATCCAAACATTGCAGCAAGCATTGCCTGCTGCTGAGTTTTGGAAATTGTCGAAATAAATAGTCCCAGACCCAGGGTGGAAAGTACAAACACAAGTGAAGCAAACAGCAGGAAAACAAAATCGCCTCTCACCCCAATTCCAAACCACACTACCATTATTCCGGTTACCAGCAGAACATCTATAAAACCGAGTATTGTAAAGGGGATAAGTTTTCCGATAATAAGCTGGAATGGTTTTATAGGGGTAACAATAATCTGTTCGAGCGTTCCAATCTCCCTTTCTTTAACAACTGCCATGGACATGAGCACTGTTGTAATCACCATTAATATAAGTCCCATTATGCTCGGCACCATAAAATTCCTGGTTTTAAGATCCGGATTATACCAAACTCTTGTTTCGGGAATTACTGAACCGGCAGAGAAGCTCAGGCCTGATTTATCCTTTTGTTCAAGCAGAATATTTTTAGAAAAGCTTGAGACCAGTCCCTGTACATAGCCGCTTGCAATGGAGGCTTTATTGCCGTCGCTTCCATCAAAAATTGCCTGTAATTTAACCGGATGCAGTCTTTTAATTCCTTTTTCGAAGTCCCTGGGAATAACCAGACCGATCAGTGCATTCCCCCTGTCGATGCTTTCTGTCAGATCCTCATAATTATCCGGATAGTCAATAATTTCAAAATAGCCGGAGCTTATGAAATTTTCTACAAAATTCCGGCTGGTGCTGCTTTTATCAAGATCGTACACCACCGCGGTTACTGTGTTCACATCCATGGTAGCTGCATATCCCAGAAATATTAACTGCAGAACAGGTGCAGCAAAAACAATGGCAAAAAGCTTTGGGTCACGTTTGAGCTGAAGAAATTCCTTGATTATTATATTGATTATAATTCTCATGCTACACCGTATCTGCTTTTTTGTTTTTTACGGATGCTGCTATCAGAAAGAAAAGTGCGAAAATCAGAAGATAAACAACCTGTTCCCAGAAAGCCTCAAGCCCCACACCTTTAAGCATAATTCCTCTTAATATTTTAATATAGAACTTTGCAGGGGTAATATTGGTTAGCCACTGAATCACAACCGGCATACTCTCGATCGGAAAAATAAAACCAGATAATATGAACGACGGAAGAAGGGATATTAATGAACCCACCTGGAATGCTACCTGCTGGGACTCTGCGATTGATGAAACAAATATACCCAGGTTTAGTGCGGCAAAAAGAAATATTAAAGTGGTAATCAGCAAAAGTAGGTAATTGCCCTTCATACCTATACCGAAAAGTAGATATCCGGCAAAAAGTATTAGCGCCGCAATAATAAGAGCAATAACAATATAGGGAAGCGTTTTACCGATAAGAAGTTCGATTGATGAAACAGGGGACACATACAGCTGCTCCATTGTTCCTTTCTCCTTTTCCCTCACCACCGACAAGGCGATAGAAACCACTGCAGTAAGTATAAGTATCATTGCCACCAATCCGGGTAAAAGAAAAAAAGTGGAGTTAAGTGTCGGATTATACCAGAACAGCGGTTCGAATTCAATTACGTTGTAAAGGGGATATCCTTTTTTCTCAGCAGCTGAACTCAGCGATTCCAGTGAATAGGAAATTGCAGATATATTCATGTAATTAACAATTACGGCTGCAGTGTTTCCATTTACGCCGTCTATAAGTATCTGCAGTTTTGTTTCTTTTCCGAGCTGAAGATCATTGGAAAAATCCTCCGGAATTACAAGGACATTCTGTGCCTTATGCTGATCCAGGTATTCCTTGATCTGCTCATCTGAATTAAGATAGCCTGTTAGGTCAAAATATTCCGAGCTCAGAAGCCTGTTAATATAATTCCTGCTCATTTCAGACTTATCCTTATCCAGCACTGCAAGTTTTATATGCTTAACGTCGAAACTTATGACATATCCGAATACGGCAAGCAGAATTAAGGGAAACACAAAAAGCACGAAGAGCATTCGGGTATCCCTTTTAAGCTGGCGTATTTCCTTTCTGCTGACTGCGAGAATTCTTCTGATCATTTATCTTTCTCCTTTTCAAGGAGATGGATAAAAACATCTTCCAGAGTGGGTACAATTTTATCTGCTCTCAGCAGCTGTATTGATGCGTTGTTCAGAGCTGCCTGAATCTGTTCGCGACCGGAGTAAAATTCATTTACATGAAGATGAAGGTAGTTGCCGAAAATCGATATATCATCTGTGAATTTCTGCTTTTCCAGTATTTCCAGAGCACTTACTGCATTATCAGCTTCGATCTCAATGATTGTACTCTTGATATAATTTGTTTTAAGTTCCTTTGGATTTCCTTCAGCAATTATTTTTCCGGCATTTATCATTATAATATTATTGCAGAATTCAGCTTCCTCCAGATAATGGGTTGTAACCAGAACAGTTATCCCCGAAGCCGACAATTCATTAATCAGTTCCCAGAAATTTCTCCTTGAAACCGGATCCACGCCGCTGGTCGGCTCATCCAGAAAAACAATCCCGGGGCGGTGAATCACGGCAGTTCCAATTGCAAGACGCTGCTTTATGCCACCGGGCAGGGAAGATGTGAGAACATCTTTTCTTCCCACAAGATCGGCAGTCTTCAATACCCAGTCTTTTCTTTCATCCAGTTCTCTGCCGTACAAACCGTAAACGCCCCCGTAAAAATTTATATTCTCCTCGACTGTAAGATCATTATACAGGGAAAACCTCTGGGACATATATCCGATGCTCAGTTTCACCTTATCAGGCTGGTTCTTTACGCTGAAACCATCAACAAGAGCATCCCCTGAAGTTGGAACCAGTATACCGCACAGCATTCTTATAGTTGTTGACTTTCCTGCGCCGTTTGCTCCCAGGAAGCCAAAGATCTCCCCCTTGCGTACATCAAAGTATACATTATCGACTGCTGTGAAATTTCCGAATATTTTGGTAAGTCCCTTTACCTCAATAGAATACATTAAGCTGCCCCGTTGACGATATATATAAAAACATTCTCGAGTGACGGAGTTATTATTCTGTAATCTTCAATTACAAACGATTTATTACTGAGAAGATCAGTGATAGCTTTTAACGTGTCGTCGGGAGATGAGGTCATTATATTTATTCTGTCGCCAAACAGCTGCACATCGTAACCATTGGATTTCAGGAATCCAAACACCTCTCTAACGCTGCTGCACACTATTTCAACGACTTTTTTGTTTATCGATTTTTTAATTTCAGCGGGTGTATCGATACTTATGATTTTACCTTTATTCATAAGCCCAATCCGGTTACAGCGTTCGGCTTCGTCAAGATAGGGAGTAGTCATAAAAATAGTAATGCCGTCTTTCTGCAGATCGGATAATATTTTCCAGAAATCGCGTCTCGAGACAGGATCAACCCCTGTGGTTGGTTCATCGAGGAAAATTATCTCGGGTTTGTGAATGAGGCTGCATGCAAGCGCCAGTTTTTGTTTCATACCGCCTGAAAGTTTATCGGCAAGCCGGCTCCGGAAAGGAAGCAGCCTGGTAAACTCAAGCAGTTCGTTTCTTCTTGACTTATAATCATACACCCCGTGGATTTCAGCAAAGAACTGGATATTTTCATCAACTGTAAGATCTCCATACAGACTGAATTTCTGCGAAAGATACCCAATCCTGTTCTGGATTTTCTTCCTGTTCCCGGAAACTTGCAGTCCAAGCAGCTCTACTGAACCCGAATCAGGTACAAGCAGGCCGCACATAACCCTTATGGTGGTAGTCTTTCCGGCTCCGTCGGGTCCGACAAGACCGAACATCTCTCCTTTTTTTACCTTAAGGGATAAATCATCGACCGCTTTAAGAGTTCCGTAAGATCTGCTTAAATTATTTATTACAATCGATTCATTGCTCATTTTATATATACTTCAGCATCAGCAGGCATTCCTTGTTTCAGCTCAAGCTCCGGATTTTCGATTCTGATCTTCACTGCAAATACCAGTTTTGTCCTTTCATCTTTTGTCTGAATATTTTTCGGGGTAAATTCAGCCTCCGGCGAAATATAAACCACCTTTCCCTTATAGATTTTATCTTTATATGTGTCAGTATGAATATCTGCACTCTGTCCGGTTTTGATCTTACCAAGTTCTTCCTCTGAAACATAAATTATCAGATCCACCACATTCAGATCAGCAACTTTGAATAAAGAGGACATGGGATTTACGGTTTCCCCTTTCTCAAAAAAAGATCTGGTGATAATTCCGCTGATGGGGGACTGTACATAGGCATCCCTTATGCTTTTTCTGAGAAGGTCTGCTGCGGCTTCTGCCTTTTCAACATTGGAGCGGGCCTGTTTAAGCTCCTCCGGTCGGGCCAGGTCTTTTAATTTTGCCAGATTTTCCCCGGAAGCGTTATATTGAGCAAGAGCGATATCATAACGTAAGGCCGCATCATCATACTGTTTTTGTGAAATTGAATTTGCCCTGAGAAGATTTTCAAATCTTTGCTTGTCTTTTTCGGCGGTTTTTAAATTAGCTTCTGCCTGCTTCCTAATTTCTTCGGCGTACTGGATATCCTCTTTGCGTGCCCCGTCTTTCAGAAGGTTATACTGTGCCTCTGCAATTCTCACTCCTGCAACGGCCTGTTTCAGCTGGATTACGGCAGTTTCATGATCAATAATCATAACCGTATCGTCTTCTTTCACAAGGTCACCCTCATCCTTCAGCAGCTTAAGTATTTCACCGCTGCTCCTGGAACTTACGGTTACGTAGGTTGCCTCAATATTACCTGATGCCTCAATAATATTTTCATTATCATTTCCGGAGCATCCCGAAAGAACAAATGAAAGAATGAACAGTAAATTAAATAATATTTTCATTTCTATTCTCTTTTGATTTTCTTCTGTAAGTTTTTTCCCCTTCCTTTGTAAGGAATCCGTTAAATAAAATGTCAAACGTATGATCTACTGCCTCCTGGTAGGAAAATTTATTATAATACAGGAAATCAGGATTAACAATGGCTCTTATGGAGGAAATAAACAGGGTTATCAGAATTTCATTAGGCTTATCCTCAAAAAGACCTTCCTTTTTACCCTGCTCAATGATACCGGACAATATTGAAAACATTCTCCTTGTTCTGAACTCATCAATCTTTAACCAGAGATGCGGGGTGTGGATCCTTAAGTCGTTCAGCCATTTATCACTGAACCGGAGAAGCGTGCTGCTTACAAATTTATGGAGGTTCTTTATTTTTGTTACCGCATCCTCTTTTTGCCGGGTCACTCCGGTGGTGGTTTTCAGGATATCCTTCATTAAGCTGTTGACCACTTCTTCAACAAGAACTTCCTTTGACGGAAATGATTTATAGATGGTCTTTTTGCTGATCCTCAGCTCAGCGGCAAGGGTATCCATAGATGTTTTGTAAAAACCTTCACGAAGGTAATACTCTCTGGCGAAAGAGACGATTTTTCCCCTCTCCGCAAGCTCTGTATTTCTGTCTGAAAATTTCATAAGAAACTATTTTGGTTTTATTAGTTTCCAAATTAACAAATGGAAACTATATTGTCAAGAATAGTTTTCCGGATTTTGACCAATGCAACAATCCTGCCGGGGGAAAGATGAAAAGAATTAGGGAAATATCCCCCAGACAGCATTATGCTTTGTATGATTTATTGCTATTTTTGACTGTTAAATATCGGGGAGATCATATGAAACTTGTCTTAATCTGCTTTTTCCCATTCCTGCTTTTACCACAGCAGGTTATGGAGGAGGAGATGGATTCCGCTTTTATAAATGCACGTAAGGGAATATACTGGGCCTTATCCAATATCAAGCCGGATAAAAACCGAATCGATAAAGAGCTTATCGCAGATAATAAACTTTACGCGTCGGTTAAATTATATCGCGAAGTGGACGGGGTAAAAATTGAATCAAGAGGATTCTTCAGCTCCACGGAAGTTCTCGTAAAGCTTTACAGATCGGACGATTATCTGGAAAAGGAAGGCTACCTTAAAAAAGAACCTCCCGAGGAACCCGTGAAAAAGAAGAAAAAGAAATTATAACTTGATACTGATTGGTATATCAGGAGAGGAAGCAAAATTGTTTGCAATACTTCCAACCTGCTTCTCTGTGCCGATCAGATCCCGCAGGGTCATCTTGCTTAAGACACCGTCAAGCAGATTCTGAATTGATTTCCAGAGCGATCTGATGGCGCAGTCAATCGAGTTTGTGCAGATCGTTTCGATTCCTGAATGATCATGGCAGAAGCTATCCTGGAATAATTTGCCTCCCAGCGCTTCCAGGACCTCGCCTATAATAATTTCCTCGGATGACCGGGCCAGCTTGTAACCGCCGGTCTGACCCCTGGTACTTTCTATAAATCCTCCAAGTCTCAGAAGGCGTAAGATCTTTCCAACGTTGGCAGTTGATAATCCTTCCAGCTGACTAATTTCCGGAATAGTAAGACCGTTCGGCGAATCAGATTTGCTTATCCTCAGCAGACATCTTAAGCCATATTCTTCCTGTGTACTGAATTTCATATCTATTTTTTGAATAATGGTATTTTTGAACCACAGCTTTTTGCATAGACAACCTGGTCATACTGTTCAGGACTAACTGACGGTCCTTCCGCTGTACATATTTCGTTAAATGCATCAATTACATCAGCGGCAATAGCCTGTGAATTTCTCCCCTCAATATCATACCGCNNCCGGCAAATACTGTAAACAACCCGTCAGGTATTTTATCATTCTGCAGTGCAAGACTCACAGCAGGACGTGCACTGCCCGCAGCACAGCCGCACACTGAATTTATAAATACAAGTTTAATCTTATCATCCTTTACATTGATGGCGGCATCCACATCCTGAACGGTCAGCAATTCCTTGAATCCGACTGCAACCAGCTCATCTCTCATATGCTGTACCGCGCCCTGCTCGTAAATGGGGGGCCGTGAAATAATATTGAACATTTATTCTCCTTTTTATTAAAACCGTTTATAAAAATCCAAGCTCAAGCTTTGCAACCTCCGACATCATATCCCGGTCCCACGGCGGATTCCAAACCAGGGAAACCTTGACGTTATTTACTTCCGGGATATCCCTGATCGTCAATTCCACCTCGCCGGGCAATGAACCTGCCACCGGACAGGCCGGACTGGTAAGCGTCATCCGTATCTCCACATTGTAATCATCATCTATTAAAATTTCATATATCAATCCCAGTTCAAAAATGTCAACCGGTATCTCCGGATCATAACAGGTTTTTAATGCCTCTATGATTTTTTCTTCAAGCTCCTGCTTGCTGATTACTTTATTCATGCTCTGTACTGACAATTTCTTTCTCTTCTTTTAATGCGCTTAACATTGTATGCCAGGCAAGACTTGCGCATTTTACTCTTGCCGGAAATTCCTTTACACCTTCAAATACCGCAAGCTTTCCGAGATCCTCCCTGGCTGGATCGTCACTCAGCCTGCCGGTTATAAGGTTATGAAATTTTTCGAAGAATTGTTCGGCCTCTTCAACCGTCTTTCCTTTCAGTATACTGCTCATTATGGATGCCGAGGCTTTGGATATTGCACACCCGGAGCCCTGAAAAGAGATATCCTTAATTCTTTCATCTTCGATGTACAGATATATCCGGATCTTATCACCGCACAGGGGATTGTATCCTTCAGCATCATGGTTGTGGTGTTCCATAGCCCTGTAATTTCGGGGACTCTTATTATGATCCAGTATAACCTGCTGATAAAGCTCTCTTAATTCAGCATCCATTATTTAAAAACCTCGATTACTTTCCTTACCGCATTCACAAGTATGTCTGCTTCCTCCTTTAAATTGTAAAATGCAAACGATGCTCGTGATGTTGCGGGTATTTTATATCTGTCCATAACCGGTTGCGTGCAGTGATGCCCGGTTCTGACTGCCACACCCTCAAAGTCCAGAAAAGTCCCGATATCATGCGGATGGATATTCTCCACAACGAATGATACAACTCCCGCCCGGTGCGCCGGATTGCCTAATATTTTAACTCCCTCAATTTCCTTCAGTTTTCCGACCGTATATTCAATGAGACCGGCTTCATATGCAGCGATTTTATCCAGACCAATATTCGTAATGTATTCGATAGCTTTACCCAGACCGATGGCACCGGCAATATCCGGGGTGCCTGCTTCAAATTTATAAGGCAGTTCATTGAAGGTTGTTTTTTCAAATGATACGCTGGCGATCATATCCCCGCCCCCCATATAAGGAGGCATCTGCTTAAGCCAATTTTCTTTTCCGTAAAGCACACCTATTCCGGTTGGACCATATATTTTATGTCCTGAAAAAGCCAGAAAATCGCAGTCGAGTTCCTTTACATCTACCGGGAAATGATTTACCGCCTGTGCCGCGTCAATTAGCACCGGAATGTTTTTCTGATGTGCTTTCGTTATTACTTCCCTTACAGGATTGACTGTACCTATGGAGTTTGAAACATAAATAAGCGACACAAGTTTAACGGCTGGTGAAAGCAGCCTGTCAAATTCTTCCATTAAAAGTTCACCATCATCATTGATGGGTATTACTTTTAATTTAAACTTTTTTTCTTCGGCCAGTATCTGCCAGGGAACAATATTGGAATGATGCTCCATCTCGGAAATTATCACTTCGTCACCTTCACCAAGGAATTTTCTTCCGAATGTATTTGCGACAAGATTTATTGATTCTGTAGTACCCCTCGTGAATATTATCTCTTTTTCAGAGGCCGCATTAATGAAGTTTTTAATTGTGGTCCTGGCACCTTCATAATCTTTTGTGGCAGCCTCACTTAAAAAATGTACCCCCCTGTGTATATTGGAATTTTTTTGCTTGTAATAATCTGATATTGAGTCTATTACACTCATGGGCTTCTGTGTGGTGGCTGCATTATCAAGATAACAGAGCGGCTTGCCGTGAACAGTACTCTTCAGGATAGGGAAGTCCTTCCTTATCTTTTTTATATCGATTATTTCATTCTTTAAATCGGATACCATTATTCAAGCCTGAACTTCCTGTTAATAATTTCTTCCATGTATTGCTTTACAGCATCAATCCTGATCGTCTTGATTACATCTGCTGCAAATGCGTGCAGCAAAATTGCTTTTGCCTTCACTTCACCGATGCCGCGGGCCTTAAGATAAAACATGGCATCCATATCAAGCTGGCCTATGGTGGCCCCGTGCGAACATTTAACATCATCGGCAAATATTTCGAGCTGNNCATCATACATTCAGCGCCTTCGCCGCCGAACTTTGAATTAAAATCGTTTCTCGAAAGCTCTGCGCCGGTCGATATGAAATGGGACGAAAAATTTCCATTCCTTCCGATCCCGGCTTCCATCCTTGCGATATGGAATGCCTTTTTGCTTTCCTCCTGAAGCTTGATGTGATCGAGATGAGCATTCTCTCCGACTACTATTTCCGTAATGCTGTTTGTAAAATAAATATCCTCTGAAACCGAAGTGTAATGCTCTATAACAGAGGCCTGCGAATTTTTTCCGGCGATAAACAGGTTCCGGGGCTGCACCAAAAGCTTTTCGCCCGGTGATGTATTCAGATAAAGAATATGCAGCGCATCTTCAATTATTTTATTCTCGGGAATATATACAAATGCTCCGTCCATTATGAATGCAGTGCTAAGAGCAGAAAAAATGTTGTTATCGAAGGAAACATACCTTCCGAAATGCTCTGCTGTAATATCCCTGTTCTCAATAAGCGCCTGCGACAGACTCTTTATAATTACTCCTTCCGGCAGATCTTTTACTTTTGACAGCTCTTCAGAATAATGACCGTTTATAAATACTATAAGGCTGTGTTCAAGTTTGTCGAATAAAAATTTCTGTACATCATCGACACCTGATTTTTTACCAGGTAAAGCATACGAAAAATTATGCCTGAGGAGAGGGGAGATGTTCGTATATTTCCATTCCTCATCTTTTGTTGTCGGAAAGGCCAGCGAGCTGAATGACGAAAGCGCTTCTTTCCTTAACAGATGAAGAGCTGAGGATTTTTCACCGTTAAGACTCCTCTCAAAGGAACTGAAATTCTGCAGGTACCATTCCTTTACATTTTTGATCTCTTCGTTCATCAGACGGCGGTTCCTTCCTTTATCCAGTCATAACCTTTTTCTTCAAGCTCCAGGGCAAGATCTTTTTCTCCGGATCTCACAATTTTTCCTTTATATAATACATGCACGAAGTCCGGAACAATATAATTTAAAAGTCTCTGGTAATGCGTAACCACTATTGTTGCATTATCCGCATTTTTCAACTTATTAACGCCGTTTGCAACGATTCTCAGTGCATCGATATCGAGACCGGAATCAGTTTCATCCAGTATGGAAAGTTTCGGTTCCAGTACTGCCATCTGGAATATTTCGTTCCTTTTTTTCTCGCCGCCCGAGAAACCTTCATTAACCGCCCTGTTAAGAAGGGTCTGCTCAAGCTCCACAAGTTTCATCTTGTTTTTTATCAGTGCCAGGAATTCAATTGCGTCAAGTTCTTCCTCACCGCGGTATTTCCTGATTTCATTAAGTGCAGTGCGGAGAAGATTTGTATTGCTTACGCCTGGTATTTCAACCGGGTACTGGAATGCCAGGAATATCCCTTCGCGCGCACGATCTTCCGGAGAAAGGTCAAGCAGGTTCTTTCCGTTATAAATTATCTCACCATCCGTAACTTCATATTCCTCACGACCGGCCAGCACCTGGGCCAGAGTGCTCTTGCCCGAGCCGTTGGGTCCCATTATAGCGTGCACTTCACCTTTATTTACCTTAAGGTTAATTCCTTTTAATATCTGTTTACCTTCGATGTTTACGAAAAGGTTTCTGATTTCGAGCATTGATGTCCTTATTAAATTTTAAATGATAAAGATATTTATCCGACGCTGCCTTCAAGACTGACGCTCAGCAGCTTCTGCGCTTCAACTGCAAATTCCATCGGAAGCTCTTTAAAAACTTCCTTGCAATAACCGTTCACTATTAAATTGACAGCATCCTCTGTTGAAATTCCTCTCTGGTTAAGATAGAAAATCTGGTCCTCACCGATCTTTGAGGTGGTGGCCTCATGTTCCATCTTTGCAGAAGGATTGTTTATCTCAAGATAGGGGAAGGTGTGCGCGCCGCATTTATCACCCAGCAGAAGTGAGTCGCATTGCGAAAAATTACGGGCATTTTCAGCACGTTTTGCAATCTTAACCTGACCCCTGTAGCTGTTATTGCTTCTGCCTGCAGAAATACCCTTGGAAACAATCGTGCTTCTTGTATTTTTTCCGATATGGATCATTTTGGTTCCGGTATC
>DJMM01000077.1 GCA_002435365.1 Ignavibacteriales bacterium UBA6490 | reverse complement strand
TACCAACACACTATTATTACTTGCTGATTAGCAGTTGATAGATTTGACAATGATATATTTCCAAAATATATTTTCTCATTGGTTTTCACTCTACCGAAGCATTAGTAAGGAGTTCTTATGAAAAGGAGTAAAACAGTATTCGGATTTCTATCGGTAGTCTTTATTTCCTCATTGTGCAATGCACAGAATTTTTGGCAGCCGACAAATGGTCCTAATAATTGGGTTACTGGTTTAAGCCTTACAGAAAGCAATAATATAATTGCAAATACATTCCCTTGGGGAAATCTATTTTACTCAACCGATAGTGGGGTTTTCTGGAAAGATTTGAACGTGCAAGGAAGAGTTATCGAAACAATAAATGACAGCATATTTGTAAGAGGCGATGATTTAGTCTACGTGAGCAATGATACAGGTAAGACCTGGGATTCGACAGGCGCACTCTATGCATTTTCACTTTATTATGAGCCAACCACACAGGTAATTTACCTTGGAACCAATGCCGCTTTTTCTAACTCTTGCGACATTTATACGTCAACGGATTTTGGACAAAATTGGGAGTGGTTATATACGTTTCCAAGATTTTATTGTGGTCAGTTTATCACAGCATTATATGTAACAAAAAAGAATCAGGTAATACTTGTAGGTGAAGTAGTTAACAATCAGATTAGTTCTCGTTATACATTTTATATTTCCAGAGACCACGGACAAACCTTTTCCGTTATAAATCAGGAGTATACGAATTGTGTTTATCGTATAATTGAGGATGAATCTTCAAATTTATATGCTCTTTTGGAATTTAAGCTAATGGTCTCAACCGATGAAGGACAAAATTGGACAACAAGAAGTATATCCAGCTCGGAAGCTTTGGATTCAGATTACTCTGGAAGAATTTTCAGAACTGGAGATGTTGGCGGTGTAAAATACTCCAGTGATATGGGTATAAATTGGATTGAGATGGATATGTCTGGATTAAATTCCGGTATAAAGGATATAATTATAGACAAAAATAACAGAATATTCCTTGCAACTTATGAAGGTGTTTATAAAGGAGAGGCAGATAGTATCGTAGTTTCGGCAGGAGAAATTACACATGTAAATGATTCCTGGCTACACCAAAATTACCCCAATCCCTTCAACCCGAGTACAAAAATAAAATATTCAGTTCCGAAATCTTCACAAGTTCAAATTAAAGTTTTCGATGTTTTAGGTAACGAAATTGAAACCCTCGTTAATGAAGAAAAACCAGCTGGCACTTATGAGCTAACTTGGTATGCAGAAGTACTTCCATGCGGAGTGTATTTCTATCAGCTGAGGGCTGGTGAATTCGTACAGACCAGGAAGATGATTTTGATAAAATAATTAATAAATAGAGATAGAGACGGAAAATCTTACGGCTTTAGCGCAAGCGTATTTGGTTAAAGCCCCATCTTTCTGATTAATTCTTTATAGCGCGGCTCATTATGAATCCCTTCGAATATGGGATCAATTTTGAGGTATGGCAGGTTCGGGTCCTGAACTGCAAACGCTTTTTCAAAATAATCCAGCGCCAGGTTGTTCATTCCCGCCCGGATGTAAAGAGTTGCAATTTGCCAAGGTGTAACATATTTTGTTTCAGATCGTTTTATAAAAAGTTCAGCTACGGAGCGGAGCGCATATGAGTATCCTCCTTTTTTGTAGCCGGAGTTCAGTACTTCAAGAGCTTCAAAATCCTGCTGCAGCTTATATGATTCTCTCCAGACCTCAATAGCTTTATTAAACATTCTTTTCTGATGATAAGCAGATCTGAGGGTTGTTAATATAATGGGCTCCGGTGTGGTTTCGGGCCTGGACTTCTCGAGAAAATCAATAGCTTCATCATACCGTCTTTCATACATCAGGGACATTGCGTAGAAGCCCCGGTATAAAATATTCAGCGGATCCAGTTCTACGGCTTTCTCTATCTGTAGCATTCCTTCTTCAGGCCGGCCCAGAAGATACAAAATATGAGAATATAGTGCCCGGGCATCAGACCAGCCCGGATTCAGCTTAATCACTTTTTTACATTCAATTTCAGCTCCCTTCCAGTCCCACTTCCACCAGGCATTTACACTTGCCATCATTTTATGCACCTCCGCGAGAGTGCTGTCAAGTTCAACAGCTTTTTTTATAGCTTCCCTGGAATTATTATAACAGACCGACTGTGCTTCAAGACCTGACTGTGCGCGGCCGATCCATACTTTAACCATTCCCACATAAGCGAGTGCATATTGGGAATCCTGCTGTGCGGCCTGTATATAATAGTGCATAGCCATATCCAGCGACTGCCTAGTCAGCTTATACCAGTAAAAGTTTCCCTTTAGATATGATTGGTAAGCATCGGGATTTACTTCATGGCTGACGGCCAGCTCTTTTTGTTCATCCGGCGTAGTCTGTACTTTGATCTGTGCGGCAATAGTTTTTGCTACCTCGCTCTGCAGAGAGATTATATTTTTAAATTCTTTTTCGTAATCCTGTGCCCAAAGGTAGCCGTCTTTTGATACGTCTATCAGTCTGATTGATATTTTTATCTTATCGCCAAATTTAAGAATTGAACCTTCAACAATATAATCTACACCAAGTTCAAGAGCGATATCTGAAGCTGACTTGCCGGTATCTTTATATTTCATAACAGAAGTTCTTGATTTGACAGTCAATCCGCTGATTTTTGCCATGTAAGTTATCAGGGCATCTGTCATTCCTTCGGAGAACCATTCCTGCCCGACTTCATTTGAAATGTTCACCAGCGGTAATAAAGCTAAAGCTGCTGGTTTTGCTCCCTGGTTATAGTTATACCAGAGATAAATAGCAACGGTGATAACCGCTGCTGCAATCAGGGCTGCCCGGTAAAACAATCTGAGTTGTTTCCTTCCCAGGATTCTGGTGAAGCTTTCACTGGTACCTGAGTTTAATTTATCGCGGACCGGCTGCAGTGCTTCTATAATTTCTGATGCATTGCCGAAGCGTTTTTCCGGATTTTTATTAAGCGTCCTATTAATAATATTTTCAATTTCCCTTGGAATATCGGTGCGTATTTTGCTTATAAACTCAGGCTCCTGTTGAAGTATTGAAAATATAATAGCTTGTTCATAAGCACCCTTGAAAGGCAGTTCACCTGCGAGCATTTCATGAAAGACCACCCCCAAAGCCCAAATATCGGTTTGTTTATCTACTTTAATACCCTGAAGCTGTTCCGGAGACATATAAGCAGCAGTGCCTGCTACAGCTCCCATCTGGGTCAGCCTGGTCTGTCCCGATACTTTTGCCAGACCGAAATCAAGGATCTTTACTGCTCCAACTTTAGTAATGAATATATTGGCAGGTTTAATATCCCGGTGGATAATATCTTTTTGGTGTGCCACGGAAAGACCTTCCGCAAGCTGGCTGATTATATTCAATGCCTGCTGCAGGTTTAAAGGGCCTCTTTCGATTTTTTCCTTGAGGGTTTCACCTTCATAACAAGGCATTACCATAAACATTTGTCCGTGCTCGGTTTCTCCGATCTCGTGAATTGTACAGATGTTATTATGTTCCAGTGAAGAAGCTGCTTCAGCTTCATGGATAAATCTTCTTTTTGCCTCCTCGTCCCGGGTAAGTTCAGGGGGTAAAAATTTAAGTGCAACTGTTCTGTGCAGTTTGGTGTCCTCGGCTTTATAAACAACACCCATTCCACCGCTTCCGAGTTTTTCCAATATTTTATAATGAGAGAGGATTTGCCCGATCATTCTATTGCCCGGAATTTTTAATTATCCCTTGGGAAAAGGAAAGAGGATCTGAAAGATTGGATATGATCAGAAACGTATATTGAATATAAAACTGAGCCTGAACTCTCATTTAAGTCCCATCCTGTTTTAATTATTATCTAATTTCATAATAAAAGAAATAAATTACAAACAAAATAATCTAAATATGATCATCCTGTGATTGAATTTTTACCGGGACAAGAACAGCAGATATCTGATAAAATGCTTTTGTATCCTCTTTAAGCTGTTGAATATAACTAAGATAAATATTAATAATTTTTAAACATATGCATATAGATCAATTAATTATTAACCTCTGGCAGCTGACAATTTTAAAAAATGCCTGACCGGATTTAATCAGGGAATACCAAAGCGTACTGATTATTCTGAATTATAATCATACAATCTGTTATTAGGCAGAGACTCAAAAAGTACCCTAAAAAAATTTCACACCCTGCTTTGTAGTCCTTTTATCATTAAAGATTACCACCGGTAAAATTACAGAAATATAAATAGCCAAAATTTTATAATTAGCGACAGCAACTATTTTGAGGAATATTGAAATGGCTAAATCATTCTGTATATTTTTTTTACTTCTTGCAGCAATGCAGATTTATCCTTCCACTGATAACCAGCCCGGAACTGAACTTATCGCCTTAAGAGCAGAGGAAAACATTGTAGTTGACGGGATTTTATCGGAACCGATCTGGCAAAAACAGGGTTACACAAAGTTTTTCCAGCAGGATCCTGAAAATGGTAAAGAGGCTTCGCTTCCCTCAGAAGTATGGTTTGCATATGATGACGAAGCAATCTATTTTGCCGCCCGCTACTATGACGATCATCCTGATTCAATAATGGCAAGACTTGTAAGAAGGGATTTTATCTGGGGTGACCCTTCCGACGGCTGTGTTTTATACCTTGATTCCTATAAAGATAAAAGGAGCGGGTATTTCTTTTATGTATCCGCAGCAGGGGCCCTGGCTGACGGATTAATTGATAATGATGTCAAGCAGCCAAACGATCTTTCCTGGGATGCGGTTTGGGAAGGTGCTGCAAATATCGATTTAGAAGGGTGGACAATTGAAATGAAAATCCCTTATTCCCAAATAAGATTCAGGAAAGAGGATATTCAGCAATGGGGAATAAATGTTGAACGCTTTATAAGCCGCAGGGTTGAAACGGATATGCTCGCACATACGCCCAGGAATGAAAGCGGCTTTGCCTCTCGGTTTCTTGATTTAAAAGGAATAAAAGGAATTGAACCCCCGGCCCGCTTTGAACTCCTGCCATATATTACCGGTAAAGCAGAATATACAGGCGGCAATCCGGATAATCCGTTTAACCCGGGTCATCTGTATACTCCTAACCTTGGTCTTGACATGAGAGTGGGGCTTTCCAACAGTCTTACTCTTAATGCTACAGTGAATCCTGATTTCGGACAGGTTGAAGTTGACCCTGCTATTGTAAATCTGTCGGATGTGGAGAGTTCATTCCAGGAGAAGCGTCCGTTTTTTACTGAAGGAGTTACTATTTACCGTTTCGGAAACGGGGGAGTAAACAGCAATGCAAGTTTTTCCTGGTCTAATCCTAATATCTTTTACAGCAGGAGAATCGGCAGACACCCGCAGGGATTCCTGCCTCAGTATGATTATGCAGACATCCCGAACGGAACACGTATACTTGGAGCAGCGAAAATTTCCGGCCAGGTTTTTAATGATTGGAAAATAGGAACTATTCACGCAGTTACGAACAGGGAACATGCAAAAATTGATTTAGCCGGTTTACGTTCGGATGTTGAAATTGAACCTATGGCATATTATGGTGTGCTTCGTATACAGAGAGATTTTAACTCGGGAGATCAGGGATTCGGGATCCTTAGTACTTATGTGAACAGATTTTTTAAGGATAACTCTCTCAGCAGTTCAATCAGCAGAAATGCCATAGTTGCAGCTGCAGACGGCTGGACCTTTCTTGATCAGAACAGAACTTACGTGCTAAGCGGCTGGGCGGCATTATCCAGCGTGAATGGAACGACCGACAGGATGATACAGCTTCAAAGAAGTGCAGGCCATTATTACCAAAGACCGGATGTCAGCTATATTAAGGTGGACAGCTCCCTTACATCCATGACCGGTTCTGCCGGAAGATTTGCATTTAATAAGAATAAGGGTCAGTTTCTTTTTAACTCAGCAGTAGGATTCAAATCACCCTCTTTCGAAATAAATGATTTAGGATATAATTCATACAGTGATCTTATAAATATGCATTTCCTGGCCACTTACAGATGGACAGAACCTACACAGTGGTATCATATTGCAGGTATAAATGCAGCTACCTATGCTAATTTTGACTTTGGCGGAAATAAAACTATGCAGGGATTTTATATGGGTGGATTTCTTACACATCCAACCCAGAATGGTGTAAATTTCAGCTTCAATTACAATCCTGAATCTTTTAGTGCCCGCAGAACAAGAGGCGGACCATTAACCCTTAATCCGGTAAACCGGTATTATGACTTCAGCTTTTTTACTGATTTCCGGAATGACTGGGTTCTTAATGCCGGCGCCGGCGGCGGAACCGGGGCAGATATAAATGAAATTTTTGTATGGGCAAACATTGAACTGAAATTATCTTCCACATTAACTCTTACGCTCGGGCCGGAAGGTGGAAGAACGATTTCTCAGTCCCAATGGATAGGAGCATTCAGTGATCCGACCGCAACAATGACTTACAATAAACGATATGTATTTGCTCAGCTGGATCAGAAATTAGTAGGGGCAATAATAAGAACGGACTGGATAATAAATCCGCATTTGAGTGTTCAGATTTTCCTGCAGCCATTAATTGCCTCCGGGAATTATACAGACTTCAAAGCCCTGAAAGAACCAAAAACTTATAATTTTCTGAAATACGGAGATGATGGCTCTACACTTGAAACAGTTACTACAAGTTCAGGAGATATTATCTATAAACTTGATCCGGATGGTTCCGGACCCGCTCAGACAAAAGTTATTGGTAATCCTGATTTCAATTATATATCCCTGAGAGGAAATGCTGTTTTACGCTGGGAATATATGGCCGGATCAACACTTTACTTAGTCTGGACTCAAACCAGAGAAGATTATAATCCGGTAGGAGAATTCCGTTTCGGGAGATCAGTTGAAGATATGTTCTCTGTGCATCCTGATAATATATTTATGATAAAATTAACTTATCTGCTTTGAGTGTTTTATAATGAAAAGGCAGGGAATCAGAATTGAAACGATCGTTGGTAGGAAAATATTTAGTGCGCATTTATAATCTAAGTATAAATGGACGCTGCAAGGAGTAATTATATGCAGCGTACCAAATGGCTTGACCGAAGATTCAATTTTGATTTCCCTGCCGGACTTTTGGAAAATGTTATTGTAAGACTGAACAATACATTACCCGGACTTAAGCAGATGGTACTAAACCTGTCAGATAAACAGCTGATACAAAAACCGGATGCTAAATGGAGCGTGAAAGAACATATAGGACATCTGGCGGCGACTGAAAATCTGCACGAGGGGCGCATTGATGACATCCTTGCGGGAAAGAAAGTGCTTCGTCCTGCATTCGTTAAAAAACCTGAATCTGAAAAACCTGATTACAACCGCGAAGATATCCTGGACCTGCTCCACAAATTTGAAGTCAAAAGGCAGAGATTTATTTTACGTCTGGAAGACCTTGATGATGAAACTCAAAACTCTTTATCACTCCACCCGCGGCTGCAGGTTATGATGCGTCCGGTGGATATAGCCCTCTTTGCAGCCGAACACGATGATCATCACTTAGCATCTATCCGTGAAATTATAAAAGATCGTAGGCAGGATTAGTCCTCACCTGAAAAATTCTCCGGACCATAAGTTAAGGGACAAAAAAGGTCGGCATAGTTTAGCGGCAATCGTATAGATAACATTATCTGGAAAATTTATTTCAGTGCCCGTACTTTTTAATTATACGAAATTCCTGAGAAGGGGCCACATATGTTTCAGCGTGTCCTTGGGTTTCTTGCACAAATAAATTGATGTATCAAAGGCATACTTCTGCTCAAAGTTACTTAGTAGTTCCACGCTGTCAAAGAATTGTTTAAGAAACTTCTCATCGAATCCCAGCGCAAGAACAACTTCCCCGGAATAATTTTTTGTCCCCCACATCCAGTAGCTGTTTCTTGGACATATTGCGTTCGGCAGGCCTATTTTTGGTCCATAATGGTCAATCGCTCCAGCTATTCCATACCAGGAGGTCAGAATCGCACATTTGTCCTTTTCATTTTCAGGTAATTCTCTGTAATAATTTCCTACCGTCCTGGATAGTTCCTCCCATCCAAACCGGAAAACTAAATGAAGCGGTAAAACATCCCCCTCTTCTTTTTCCATTCTAATCAGATTCCACAGACCCAATGCTTTCGAATATCCTACAAATTCTTTAACCGGAAGAATCGGAACAGCCAGCGGCATGAGTATGGTGCCTGAAACTATTAGTGCCGACACTATTGACCATTTTGGCCACCTGGTCCGGAATCTCCCCAGGAATCGCTCGGCTGCAACTGTTCCGGAACTTAGCAGGAGCGGGAAAATTGGAAAGACATAATAGATCTTGGAATTCTGTAGTAAATACACTAGCAGAAAGACAACAGCCATCCAGCCAAGAAACCTTATATTCCTGGTTTGCCTGCTTGCAAGCAGGTAAATTAAACCGGATAACCAAAGCGGGAGGGTAAAGGGATTAAGACTGATTATTAATTGAGAAAGAAAAGTCAGGGGAGACAATGAGAGATTTTTATACTCAGTAGCGTTGCGCATAAATTCAAGTGTTGGCCAGCCATTTTGGATTTGCCATACAATATGAGGCAGGAAGATCAACAAACCTGTCAGACCGCTGATATATAACCATGGCGATCTCAGTAAATTCCAACGCTTTGTTATAANNAAGGCAATCCACTTCAGTGGTGAGGGCCTATCAATTGTTTTCAGGAATGTAATTATAAATAAGGTGCACAGCGTTATGTCTACCGTATTCATCGAAAAGAAACTGCTTATTGCCGGGAAAGCTGCTGCAAAAAATATCGACATTGCTGCAAGAGATTGGGAAAACTTACCTCCTCCAAGAATTTTTGCGAGTTGTGCCGAGAGTATGACAGTAGCAGCACCGAAAAGTCCTGACATCAATCGCAGACCCCAAATTGTCTCCCCGAATATGGTGGTATTTAAAAATGTCAACAGTGCAACCATGGGGGGGTGATCAACATAACCCCAGGCAAGATGCTTGCTGCATGCGAAGTAATAGAGTTCGTCGCCGAAGAATCCATATGGCAAAGCTGTAATAAGAGTAATGCCAAGAAAACATACTGCGACGATATTTGGAAAAGTGATTAGTCTATTGAAATCCTTCAAAATATTCTTAATGGTCACTTTTTTTAAAAGCTTTTTTTATTCTAAAGATTTAATGTACTGCAGTTGTTCTCATTTCTTCAAATTGCAGCAATCCCACCAACTATTAAGCCGGGGTCAACAGCAATGATTAAATAACGAACCAGATTTAGTATTTTATAACTTTTAAGCAGAATGTGCAAGCTAATTTGCAATGCTGCTCATATTTTAAATTCCCAATAGCAGGGTCAGTTTAAATTCCAACGCACCAATACCTCGGTCATCTTTTATAAAATGCCCGACGCTATTGATGTTATAGAGCGGATCTTTACCATCGTTAAGTGAAGTATAGTTATCCCNNCTCCAAATCCTGCACCCAGGCCAAATCGTGAAGCAGAGGCTATATCATACTTTCCGCTGGGGACATTTGAAACTCCCTGAAATTCCACAGTACCTGAAAGTGAATTGAATGAAACAAATCCTTGCACGTAAGGAGTAACAGGAAACATTGGTATATTAATGGGGAATTCCGGTCCTATTTTTATTGAAACCAGTTTGTGAGAAACATCTATAGTTCCTTTTCCCGGTTCAGCTTCCCCATTGCCGTTAAATGAAGTATATCCGATCTCGCCGAAGGCATTAATAAACAGCAGACTTAACCTGGTTTTGGCATGCAGATTAAAACCTGATTCAATTCCATATTTTGAACCATTATAAAAATCAGAGGTGGTTCCTCCATAATCACCGGCGGGCAAAGAATAACCTATTCCGCCGCCAATCTGAAAAGAAACCTGTGCATTGGTTTGAATAGAACATATTATAATAAACAGCAGGGCTGCTAGCGAAGGTAGTTGTGTTTTTTTCATTTTCTCAACTTTCTCTAAAATTGATATATAAAAATTAACATAAACTGCTTTGAAATGGAATAAATAAAAGAATAATTAAGGTAAGTTAAATTATAACAAATCCCACCCCGTGCAGGCAGGGTGGGATTTTACAGATCAGGCCGTTTTACATTTTAATAAATTCAACCCGGCGGTTAAGCGATTTATTGGTTGCATTATCATTTGGAGCGACAGGTTCACTCTCACCCTTACCGTCAGTGGTAATGCGGGCCTCATCAATGTTAAAATTATTTGCTAAAAAACTCTTAACAGATGCAGCACGACGTTTTGACAGGTCAGCATTCGATTTATCATCTCCATCGGAATCAGTATGTCCGATAATTTTAACTTTAACATCCGGGTTATCAGATAATACCTTGGCTATTTCTTTTAAAGTTCCAAAAGATTCTGACTTGACTACATCTTTATTCACATCGAAATAGATACCGTAAGTTACTAATTTCCCTTCTGTAATAAGTTTACTCCGCATATCAGGATTGCCAACTGCAATGCGTACATTGCTGACCAGGGCCGCGCCGTCTTCGAACCTGATTCTGTCCATTTTTACAGTAGTGACCGGAAATGCTTTTGGGAGATCGAAAAGTTTGGTTTCATTCTGGTATAACCTTACTCTCGATTTTTGAATCCAGATTGCAATATGGTATTTCTGGTCTTCTTTCTGTTTTAAATTGTCATCGTTCTTAGACCCGGATAATCCAAGTCCGTCTCCTTCATTCCCATTTATATAAGTTCTGTAACCGGGCCTGCCGAAGTATTCCATATGAAAGCAGAACCCGGCCTCTCCCGGAACTGCGCCGTAATCAAATGATTTGGCATTTATGCTCTGCATCAGCCGGAAATTGTAACCTGCCATTCCGCCTTCCTCGCCTCTGATTGGAATTATATCAAACTCAATTGTATAATTTTCGGGAAGTTTCAGCAGTTCATCGGTCCATATAGCTTCACGGCCTGAAAATTTCATCCAGTTGCCGGTACTTAAATTAGTAGTTACAATTTCTCCGGAGCCGTTAGTGTTCCACAGTAACGGGAAATCGCCTATAGCATCCTGACTGAAGTCATCGAAGAAGATTACTTTCTCGCCCGGAATAAAATCATATTTTGAAGACATTATATTTGTTTTAGTTTCCTTTGTCTCTGACTCATTAACATTTTCGCCTTCGGATTCCTGTTCGGTGCCATCAGATTTTTTTTCAGTCTCCTGATCTTCGTCATTATTTCCTTCCAATTCATCATATGCATTATCCACCCCTTTATTGATTTTATCCTGGGCCCTTTTTTCACCTTCACTTTTGATTTTCTCTTCGGTCTTTTTCTTCAGCTTATCAAAAATCTGCGCCTGGGAGTTTTGTGCCGTACCGAATATCAATATTAAGAAGAGCACAAAAATTGTCTTTTTCATAAAAAACATCCTTTCATAAATATTTTTTAAGATATATTATTAAATAGAAATATCACCAGCTCAGGGTCTTTGGCAATATTATCGAACTTCTATCATAACTTTTACGAACTAGAGATTTGAATATCAATAGTTGACCTGCTTCCCGGAGAGTATCTCAAAATTAAATTAGTTTTTCTCAATTATCAAATATCGGGTATCTGCCGGCTTTCCGGTGGCAATCAAATTTCCAAAGAATGAACTCCTGACCATATTTTGGTCTATTTCCTTCCAGAAGTCTTTTGTTTTGTTCCAAATTTACCGTCGTTAACAGGATAGGCCACCACCTTACCNNTGCGCTTACCTTACGCCTACCCTGCGCTTACCTTACGCCTATCCTGCGCTTACCTCCACGGATTTGCGCAGGGTAACCGTCTGCTGGGTGAATGGCAGGCGAGGAATTACCAGAATTACCAGGGTAATTTTCATGTAAAAAAATATTTTTTCTGTATGGCGGCAAAAAATGTCTTTTCGGGAATATAATGCTGCAGATGCAGAACATTTATGGAGTTAAAGTAACATGGGATATTTATCGGGAGTAGTATCCGGATTTCCAGGGGGAAAAAGCAAAAAAAACAACCGGAATTTGGGATTCTGCTCATCTTTCAGCGCCGCCCTTGACAAAATCAGAATCATGCATGAAGTATGTTCATACTGCTCCGCTGTGGCTGAAACTGTCCGGAACATGATTATGAAAATGAATCTGAAAAGATTATGTAAATGGAAGCTAAAGAAACAAATATTGAATTGTAAAACGGGTACAATGAATTTAGCTGCTGCCCGCGCCGGATATTTTATGCTGAGTTCCTGCTGGCATTAATATTTCCATACAGAGAACGTTTTACTATTTTCTGATAAATTTCTTTTAGTGCTGTATTTGATTCAATTTTTTGCAGGGCATACTGCTGAATAGTCAGCAGCGGCAGTACAATCTTTTCCCTGATCTCTATTGAACTTTTGGTAACAGATTCCTCTTCCATCAGAACTTTATAACCAGAAATCAGCAGGATCATTTCTTTGGACAGCCTGTATTCTTCAAACAGAATATTCCAGAACTCCTTGTACTCCGTATCCCGCTTCATATATGCTGTCAATTCAAAGTTGCATTTGGACAGAGACATCATACTGTTCAGCACCAGCGCCTTAAAGAACGGAACCTCTTTGAATAAAGTTTTCAATTCCCTGAGTTTACCTTCATTAACCAAAGTACTGAACGCCGTACCGATTCCAAAGTAACCGGGAATATTCTGCTTCAGCTGACTCCAGGAGCCGACAAAAGGAATGGCTCTCAGGTCCTGCAGTTCCAGTTCCTTGCTGTTTCCTCTTTTATCAGGTCTGCTGCCGATGTTGGTTTGACCCAGATATTGCAGCGTGCTTTTTTTCGCCAGGTAAGGAATGAACATTTTATGATTTTTGAGGGCAGTATATTTTTCAAAGGATAAAGCCGCAAGTCTTTCAATTAATTTACGTGATGGTTCCTCTATTATATTCTGTTTTTCAAATAAACTATGGACCAGTCCCGCAGTTATCATTTGCTCGCAATGGTACTGGAAGTGCTGTTTGGTGCCGTATTTACTGGATATAGTCTGACCCTGTATTGTTAACTGAATTGCGTTATCGGCAATTCTTTCACTTTGCGATGCATAAAACCGGTGTGCCTTTCCGCCGCCCCTGGCAGGAGGGCCGCCTCGTCCGTCAAAAAATATTACCTCGATGCCATGTTTTTTACAGATGCCGGAAAGAATTTCCTTTGTTTTAAAAATAGACCAGTTTGCCTGTAAATATCCTCCGTCTTTTGTACCATCCGAAAAACCAAGCATTATTGTTTGCCTGTTGCTGCGCTTCCTTAAATGATCTCGATAACCTGGAATAGAGAAAAGATGCTCCATTATGCTGCCTGCATTTGACATCCCTTTCATTGTCTCGAAGAGAGGTACAATATCAACAGGCATATCCTGTTTATCTTTGCTGCTCCACCTCAGCAGGGCGTAAACAAATAAGACAGAGAAAATATCTTCGGAATTGCTGATGATATACCGGTTGCAGCCCGGCTCGCCATTTTTAGCCTGTATAATACCAATATCAGAGATTACCCGGACTGTATCGGAAAGCACTTTATCCTTTAACGTATCTGCTACTAACTGAATTTTGTCCCTCAGCAGTATTGAAATTAATTTTTCTTTTTTTAATTCACCAAGGTCCTTTTTGATGATTTTTTGATTTTTAAGTACTGCTTCAATAATATTTTTATGTACAATATGATTTTGTCTTATATCGATGGAGGCAAAGTGAGTCCTGAATATTTTAACTTTATCAATAAAGTTATCCAGCTCTTCCAGGTAGAGGGAGTTGTATTCTTTTATCAGCATCATCCGGATTTTCAGCAGCGGGTTCAGGATTTCTTCATATTTCACGGATTGTGTGGGATCAAACATAGCTGCATACAGGTAGGATCTTAGCGATGCAGTTATATCCGAGATTTTTCTGAAGGTGAGTTTCTGCTCCAGGTTTTTGACATCATTGTAGTAGCATTTCATCAGGGCCATTCTTAATTCATCAGCTACTGCCATGGTTGTGTCTGCAGTAACGAACGGATTTCCATCTCTGTCGCCTCCCGGCCAGAAACCTAACTGAATCAGGCCCGGATTATCAAGTTTGTTGTTGAATACATTTCTTTTCAGGTATGAATAGAACTCTCCGGCTGCATCATAATATACATATCGGAAAAAATAGATTATGTTCCTGGCCTCATCCAGCGGCGTGGGTTTTTCTGAATTTATTAAAGAGGTAAGTCCAAGCTGCTGCAGTGTAATATCAATATTATTTATATCGTTTCCTGAAATGAATGTTCTCAGCCTGCTTATTATTTCCAGAACGGAAGATGAGTAAAACTGGGTCGGATGGGCTGTAAATACAAGACGTATACTGAAGGCGGAAAGTTTTTCTAAAATAGAATCATACTCATTTTTGCCTGCAGTCAGCTGGACATAATCTTTGATGGATAAGTCTTTCTCAAGCTCTTTAAGATTATTAAATGCAGCATCTTCAATACTATCAAAAAGAACTATCTGTCTTTCGATATATTGAATTATGTTGAACATAAAACTTATTTTTTCTTTTTCGGAATTTACTGCGGTATGGGTTTTAAAAAATGAATCAAGAATTTCAACAGGTTCTCTGCCGGCGTTAAGACCCTTCGTGCAGAACTCCTCCAGTAAAGGAATAAGCATGCCGACGTTTCTTACACCGGGGAAGGGGAGATTTAAGAACAGGCTATTATAAAGATTAAACTTATTGCTGACAATCTTCTCAAACTCTTTTGGTCGAAGTGCCTGGTTCATTTAATTATCCGGTTAATTTTTATTAAAAAACTTTATTGTTTCTGATTATTCAATGATTTAAAGAATATATTTCCAACCGCCGGCTGAAAAATATTCCAATAATAAACCAGATATTACCTAATAGCAAGGGATTGAAAAGTGATAAGGAAAAAACCACTGCGGCTGAAGTTAAAATTCACGGATAATGCAAAATAGCTATACCGGCAAATTCATCTTTTTCATAAAGGTTTCAAAACGTGGATCGCCAAAGATTTTTTTTAAGAACGGATCGCCCGTTATATAAGAAAGTGCGCCATCCCTGAGAGAATATGCTTTTTCAAGCCATTCGAAAGCCTTATCGGTTTCTCCCCGGAAGGCATGGATTTCCGCGATATAAAAAGCCCCGATGTCCCTATATTTTATTATGCACTCATTCAATGTCCGGTCAGCTTCTTTTTTTCTGCCCAAGGCATAATAAGCCATCGATAAGCCGTACAGCCTGTAATTATCTACCGGCTCTTTTTCTATTTCCTGAAGTGCTTCCGGGTATTTTTCCTGAAGCAGGTAAGCACAGCCCAGCAGATAATGCAGATACGCAAAATGCGGATTGATTTCCAAACCCCGTTTCAGCACGGCCACAGCTTCATCGGGCCGGTTATCATACATCAGAAATTGTCCGAGATAGACATAATTGATCATAGTTACAGGTTCCAGGTCCACAGCCTGCTGAATTAAAAGAACAGCCTCATCAGGTTTGCCTAAGGCCTGTGCCAGCTGGCCCATCTGATTAAGTGTGGTTGTATTTCCAGGCTGCATTTTTATCGCTTTTTCAAATTCGTCCTGGGCACCGGTCCAATCCCAGTCATACACCATTTTAATCAAACCCAGAACCGAATGTGCAACAGGAAGTTTATCGTTGAGCTGCAGCGCCTTCTCAACCAATTCACGTGCTTTTGAATAACCGGTCTGGGTGGATATAAAGCCGCAGTCGGCATAAACGGTAAAAGCATTTGCCAGGGAAGTGAGGATCATTGCATCGTTCGGTTCCATGGAGAGAGCCTGGGAATAGAGCTCAATTCCCTTTACTATACTTGCGCTATCCAGTTTATTTACAAAATATCTCCCCTGCAGGATCATTTTATAAATTTCAGGATCATATATCTTTGAATGCTCGAAATCATCCTGCTCCTCCTTTGTAAGTTTTATCTGGAGTGCGCTGGCGATTTTCAGGGCAATCTTGCTTTCTAAATTAAATCCCTTTGTCAGTTTTTCGTTATAAGTTTCGGCCCACAGGTGTTCATCTGTTCGGGAATCGATCAGCTGTACTGATATTCTAAGCTGGTCGTCCAGCCTGCGAACGCTTCCCTCAAGAATAATATCTGCATTAAGATCTTTTGAAATTTCACGTATATCTTTCGGGGAGTTTTTGTATCCCATCATTGTTGTACGCGAAATAACTTTAAGATCGCTTATTTTAACAAGTTGAGTTAAAATATCCTCCATTATGCCGTCGCTGAGATACTCATCCTCCGGGTCATTGCTCATATTCACGAAAGGAAGTACTGCTATTTTTTTATTAACTGCCACTTCGGAAGGAGATATCAGGTTGAGAATGATGACACTTGCCGCGGCAATAAGTATAAAGGCACTGCCAGCAGCTGCCCACCTTATTTTATTCTTCCGGCCGGCAGATTTTTTCCTGTTCTCTGCTGTATCATTTGAACCTTCTGCTGCGGATGAAATATCTGCTGCACTCACACCTGAAGTTTTAGCAAATACAGTAAGATCCTTCAGAAACTGACTGCAGTTCTGATAGCGCCCGGCTGGATTCTTTGCCAGAGCTTTCATTGCGATGGACCCTAATTTTTCCGGCAGATCGGGATTATAATTTTTTAAAGGAACGGGATCTTCATTTAATATTGAATATATAACTGCCTGCTCATATTCTCCTTTAAAAGGACGGTATCCGGTAAGCAGCTCGAAAAAAATTACTCCGGCGGACCAGATATCTGTCCTGTTATCAACAGTATCTCCGCGAGTTTGTTCCGGGGACATATAAGCTACTGTACCGATAGTAGTACCGGTTTTGGTTAATAACGGCTGGTTTGTAATTTTAGCAAGACCGAAGTCAAGAATTTTCACATGATTTTCATCATCGATAATTATATTCTCCGGCTTAATATCGCGGTGAACAATATTTTTTTGATGTGCAGCCTGCAGTCCATGAAGTATCTGGATGGTATAGTCAATTATTGAATCGGGTGTGAGGTTATTAGCTCCCCCCCTTTCTTTAGACTGATCAATTACCGCACGCAGATTTGTGCCCTCAATGAATTCCATAACAATAAACGATTTATCGTCATAATCCTGGATATCATATATTGTTGCAACATTGGGGTGATTTAATTTAGCCAGAGCCTTTGCTTCAACCAGAAAACGATCTTTTTCCCCTGCATCAGAACCAACTTTACGATTTAAGAACTTAATAGCCACAAAACGGTCAAGCTTAATGTCCTGTGCCTTATATACCACTCCCATTCCGCCGTCACCCAGCTTTTCAATAATCCTGTAATGGGAGATAATTTGTCCGATCATAAAGATTCTATCTGATAAGAGTATAAATGTAAGAAACAGGTCTTCTTTTCATAAAATGAGAGTACTGCGATGTCTTTCAGGATAAAATGGATTAAATGAAAGAAATCAAATACGAAATCGAACCTGAACTTTCATTTTATTGATACTACGCTTTAATATTCCAAAATTCTTAATAAAAGATGAAAGTTGCAAGCTAAATAATTTTGTTAGTTATCAACTATGTACACCATCGCCCTTAATATTTTAATTCTAAAGCTGTTTTAATTATTTAGTATCATATACGATATCTTTTGCTAATGCAGTACTTGGTTTACTAAAACTCCGGGTGTTAACGGCTGGAAACAGAATTCAATTATCCGGTCATGTTATTCTGAATATATTTCTCAACATCGAATTTACGTTTACATCCGTTGTAATTCATATATCTTATTCTCCCGTATACTGGTCTTTCTGCGAAGGGCCTGTCGTGCAGACCCCCGATTGACCATGCGATGCCCGCATATCCGTTTGGATCTCTTCCGTCAAGTTCATATTTATCGTTTAAATAAACTGCTGTCTGCAGTGCTTCCTCCGGTGAGCTGCTCCATTCAAGGATTTTTTTACACCAGTACATCCGCATATATCCATGCATTTTTCCTTTAAGTACCATTTCGTTTTGTGCTGCATTCCAGAGCGGATCGTGCGTTTTTGCCTTTTCAAATACGCTGCGTTTATAAATGAATTCGCGTTCATCATTTCTATGCTTTTCCAGGGAATCTTTTCCCCATTGCGGAAAGCCCTCGAAGCGGTCGTAGCTTTGATTATACCAGCAAAAATTATCCGACAATTCTCTCCTGACTATCAACTCATCAAGAAATGATGCTCTGCATTCAGGATCAACGTCCATTCTTTCAATATTCAGTACTACTCTCTGGGCTGATAAATTTCCGAAGTGCAGGTAGGGAGACAAACCTGAAACGGAATTGCTGTTTGGATCATTCTTTGTATTGTAATTATTTATTCTTTTGTGCAGGAAATTTTCAAGTGTTTTATATGCACCTTCCGGTCCGGCTGAGATCCAGTCAACTTCAAACGGAGGTGCAGCATATTCTTTCTTAAGCGATTCAAAATCCGTAGACGGGGCATTCATGCCTGATTTTTCTGCTTTAAATATTGGAGGATATTCCTCCAGGTATTCCCTTAAGAGAGGAACTATTTTTTTTCTGAAATGCATCGCAGAAAATTCCTGCTTGCCTGAAACCCTGAATAGAGGAACGATATTATGTGCATCGGTCTGGTAAACAGGTATTTTGACCTTTGCGCTGATTTCTTTTAACCATTTTCGTTTAATTTTCAGCGGATCCAGATCTGTAAATAATGCGGACGCAGATGTGGCTTCCAAGAATTCCGGAATATTTACTCCCGGTTCTCCCCTGAGCAGGTAAAAGGGAATATTGTATTCGGCAGCCGTATTATAAATTTCTTCAAGACCACTGATCATAAATCCAAACTGCCTGTTTCCCGCACCCAGAAAACCACCGGTAAGATTAAAAACAATTACAGTGGGAAGTTTGTTTTCTTTTGAAAACCGTAAAGCTGTTAATAAAGCCCAGTTATCGTGTATTCTCTGATCCCTGCTCATCCAGTAAACAACGGGACCCTTATTCAGCGTACCGGATTTAATCTGTATGGTTCTTTTATTCATTTTTAATTTATTAGCTGGTTTACATTATGATAATTTTTTCAAAGCTCAACTTCAATGAAAAAGTTGCATAAAATAAATTTAACAATAAAACTTTATAAAAGTGTTTGCAAAACCCTTATGTAAATCCTCCATCGTCTAAATAATTATCATTGTCAATTGATCTGCGGGATTAAACCTCTCAATCCGGGAAATATTTTGTACGAACCATCATAACTCATAGCTTTCTTAACTAATTTAATATAACTTTGCGACGGTTTTTTATCTTTACGATGTTTAACCCTGTTATTGCTTAATAAATAGTCAATTTTAATTATTTTATTATAACATATATTCCAGATATTATTTCCACAAGTTTTATTTCAATAAATTAACCAAGGATCGAGCATGAAAAAAACCTATATTCTTTTTCTGGTTGTAACTGTTTTCATTTTTTCAGCCTTTTATAACGGCTGCTCAAGTGACAGCACTGGTCCCGAAGGACCAGTTGGAGAAACTGTAACTACAACTATTTCAGGTACTGTTTTCGATGAATCAAACACACCTCTTGCCGGGGTTGAAGTTAAGTCTGCCGGTCAGACGATTATGACAAACAGCAACGGCGGTTTTATTTTCTCAAACATTCAGGTTCCCAAGAGCAGATATGTTGTTAATGCCACAAAATCAGGATTTTTCAGAGGCTCTTACGCAGACGCTCCCAAAGCTAACGGATCCAGCAACATTGAAATCTACATGGTTGCTGCGGGGGTAACCGAAACCGTTAGTGCAGCTTCCGGCGGTACGGTGGAAATACAAAACGGGACGGGTGTAGAGCTTAGTTCAAATTCAGTTTCCAAAAGCGACGGCTCTGCATATTCCGGAAACGTAAATGTAAGTCTTGCATATCTTGATCCCACTTCTGAAAATTTCTCCAATCTGATTCCGGGCGGAGATCTTTCAGCTCAGAGGACCGATAATTCAGAGGTGAATTTATATTCTTACGGAATTATTAAAGTTGATATGAAATCTGACGCCGGTGAAAATCTGCAGATCAAGAGCGGAAGCACCTCGAAAATCACTGTCGATATTCCGCAGTCCATGGAAGGAACTGCGCCTGCCACTATTCCGCTTTGGTTTTATGACGATGCTACCGGTCTTTGGAAAGAAGAAGGTACAGCAACAAAACAGGGAGACAAGTATGTAGGTACTGTCTCGCATTTTTCAGACTGGAATTGTGATGTGCCGGAAGGTACGGCTAGCGTTAAGGGCCTTGTTGTTGACTGTAATAACCTGCCGGTGCCGGGTATATCTGTTAAGATCGGACAGGCCAGTACCAGCACACAATCGGATGGAACTTTCGAAAGACGGGTTCCGGCAAATACCGCATTTGAAGTGCAGGTGCTCGGAGGCAGGAATTTTGGTCTGAGCAGCCAGTCAGTTTCAGTATCAGCAATGTCAGCAGGTACAGTTAAGGATGTTGGTACATTAAATATTCCATGTCCCGCATATGTTAAAGGAATTATTAAATGCGGAACGGATGTTAAATACGGTCAGGTCGTCATAAGCTGGGCTGGTGGATATAACGCAGTATTTACAGGCGCCGATGGAAAATTCAGTCTGGCTACAGATATCGGAAAGAGTGCCCAGATCTCAATTTATACACTTGATAATAAGTATAAAACTCTGGATGTGACTACTCCAGGCACCAGGGGGGAAACACTTGACCTTGGTGTGATAGAGGTTTGCGAACAAACCCAGGTTGGCGAAAATAAATTCACCCTGAACGGCGGTGGATTCAATAATAAAACTTACAGCTTCAGTTCAGATACCAATTCTGTATTTGGATATTATGATCCTCAAGATTCCGTTACATTTATCTTTATGCAGCAGGTTTTTGCACAGGATACAGTGCTGTTCTGGCTTGTTTTCAACGGAGAAAATGCCGGAAATACAAGTGATTTATTCTTCTACCTGTATCATAATAGTACTGTTTATTATGCCTCGCCGGAATCACCGGGATCAGCTGCAAATGTACTTGTTACAAAATATGGCGGTATCGGTGGACTTATCGAAGGATCATTTAACGGGGTTTTATTGGATCTGTTCGGAAGTACGTCCATAAATCTGACTGACGGAAAGTTTTCAGTTGTC
>DJMM01000060.1 GCA_002435365.1 Ignavibacteriales bacterium UBA6490 | reverse complement strand
CCCCCGTATCCCCCAATAATTGAATGTGATACGCTTATCGGCAGTCCGAAATGTGTGGCAGTGGCAGTCAGAATTATAGCTCCGATCAATCCGGAAAAAATAACAAAATTATCAACCACGCTAACTTCAACAATACCTTTGCCGATGGTTGTGGCAACGCTTACGCCAAAAATGAAGGCGGCAATAAAATTAAAGAATGCAGACCAGAGCACTGCCTGTATGGGGGTAAGCACGCGTGTAGAAACTACCGTGGCAATGGCATTGGCGGCATCGTTCATGCCGTTATAAAAATCGAATAGTAAGGCGAGAAAGATAATTACAATGTAAAATTCCATAAGCTATGCATTCTTGATAAATATCGATAAGATAACATTGGCAGAAGACTGGCATTTATCAGATGCATTTTCGAGATATTCTAAAATTTCTTTCTCCTTTATCAAATTGATGGCGTCAGTTTCATTTGCAAACAGCTCTTTCATTGCCTGCTGGTAAACCCTGTCCGCTTCCTCTTCAAGATCCTTAACAGCTTTGCANNTGGAGCGGCTTGATTTTCAGAAAAAGGCTTTTATCCGGCGGTTCTGATGAAAAAAGCTGATGGGTATATTTACCGATTTCCTTGGTATATGAGATCATATCCTTGAAATCTTCAAAATATTTTTCTTCCTTCGGCAATAATTTTTTTACAAACATAAATACCTGTGGCCTTTTTGTCTTGAAATGATTTTGTAAAGATAAGCTATTCTTATAAAGAATAAAATTTATAATATATTTATTAAAAATAATATACCGGGACTGAAAAAAAAATCTGAAAACCCCGTTTTCCTTATCGAACAATCTGGTATTTGATGAATTACTGCATAATAATTTCCATATAATTAGTATATTTTGCCGGAAAATCGTATAAATTATGTAACCGGAGGTTAAAATCGAGAAGGATACCAATAAAAGCGAATTAGTCGAAAAAATTGTTTCTCTTTCAAAACGGAGGGGATTTGTGTTTCAGTCCAGTGAAATTTACGGCGGATTGAACGGATGCTGGGATTATGGCCNNAATTTTACCGATCCCATGATCGACTGTAAACAATGCAAATCAAGATACAGGGTGGATATCCTTTCTGAAAGCGTAAATGATAAAAAAATAAAAAAAACGCTGGCAGCACTTAAAGAAAATATTAAGGATAATCCTTCGCTGGTTAAGCAGTATGAGGAACTCGCTGCTGCCGCTTCATCGGAAAATGCAGATGCCGACCGGGGACTGTTCAATGCGGTTCTGGAGGACAAAAATCTGAGTCCTGCCCTTTTAGCAGAGTTAAACTGTCCCCAGTGCGGGAACAAAAATACCTTTACCGCAGCCCGGCAGTTTAATCTTATGTTTAAGACTTTCATCGGACCGGTGGAGGATACCGGGGCTGCTGTATTCCTTAGACCTGAAACTGCACAGGGTATTTTTGTAAATTTCCTGAATGTACAGAGCTCTTCCAGNNATGGAAATGCAGTTTTTTGTAAAACCCGGTGAGGATAAAAAATGGTATGACTACTGGAAACAGCTTAGACTGGATTGGTATATCTCGCTTGGAATGACCAAAGATAAGCTTAGATATCATGACCATCCCGCTGAAAAACTTGCTCACTACGCAGCGGAGGCCACCGATATAGAATATGAATTTCCCTTCGGATGGGGGGAAATCGAAGGTATACATAACCGCACAGATTTTGACCTGCGCAGGCACGAGGAGTATTCCGGCAAATCGATGAAATATTACGACGAAGAGATTAAGGAGAAATTTACACCTTATATTATCGAAACATCTGCCGGAGCCTCAAGATCTTTTATGGCATTTTTAATAGATTCTTACTATGAAGAAGAAGTTAAGGGGGAAATGAGATCGGTACTGAAATTCCATCCGCGGCTGGCACCGGTAAAAGCAGCCATATTTCCTTTAGTAAATAAGGACGGAATGCCCGAAATATCCAGGGAAATTGAGAAGGAGCTGAGGAAAGATTTTAAGGTATTTTATGACGATAAGGGAGCCGTAGGCAGAAGATACAGACGGCAGGATGAAATCGGAACCCCTTACTGTATTACTGTGGATACCCAGACATTGACGGATAATACTGTTACTGTGAGGGACAGGGATACTATGGATCAGGAAAGAATCAGCATCAGTAAATTGAGAGATTATTTTTTCACTAAACTCAGGTAATAAGTAAATTTCTGACATTGTCATAAATTTTACATATTTGCAGGCGGAGGAGATATCACTCCCTTTTACCTGATTGTGTTATAATAAAATATGGAGTAATTATGAACAGGAATAAACTTAATTTTTTAGTTACGCTTATAACCTTTATTACCCTCGGTTATCTGTTCAGCGGAGGTGACTGCGGTACCGAAACGAAGGATGAACCCGTACCGACTACAGTTGCGCCTCCCACAAATGTTAAGGTTACACTTGACCAGGCCAGCGGCTCGTTTGCCGTGATCAGCTGGACGCATTCAAGCGATCAGACCAGGGGTGATTTTAAAGGATACCGGGTGGTTACTTACAATGTAGATTCTGCCGGAAATGTTCTGTCCCAGTTTAATGCTGTGGATGTTCCCAAGACCTACAGCTCACAGATCATAAATTCGATAATTCCGCTGAAGAGATACCGCAGCTATGTAACGGCGGAACTTACTAATGCCGTGAAGAGCGATTCCATAGGAAGCAAAATATATGCTCCTGTATTCGCAAACAACGGTCTGATTGATGAGTATATGGTTACCGGAAATGCGAAAAGCGGCTTCGGGTGGGATACAGATTTCGGAGTCGGTATCCAGTATCCCTTCACTTCCGGGAATGCAGATTATATCGATCTTCACGCCAGGGATGATGGTACCGGATTAAGATTTTATTCCCCTGATCAGTATAATCCAGGCAAAAAAAGAACATATTTTGAGCTGGTGGGGCAGGGCAAAACTGCATTTGATCAGACCGATCTTAATGAACCCTCTGCTACTTCACTGGCTGTAATTGCGGATAACGTATATCTGCTGAAACTGGAATCCGGTCATTATGTTAAAATTTGGGTAAAACAGCTTCAGACCATAAGCGGGTACAGGCAGATTTCCTTTGATTATAAAGTTCAGCCTGTAGCCGGTTTGCGGGTACTGAAACATTAAGCAACTTTTAGTTAAATATGTAAGTATAAGCAGGGACCAGGAGAAACCTGGTCTCTCTATTATTCCACAGCGGAGATCTGTTTGAAGAAAACTATTTCATTATTGATCCTTTTTTTATCTGTTCCCTTATTTTCACAGGGAACAGTTTTCGACTCCCTTGCTCAAAAGGGGATTAAGGAAATATATAATATTAAGTTCAATGATGCGGAATCAACATTCAGGCAGCTCATTGCAGATTACCCGGAACATCCTGCCGGAAGATTCTTTCTTGCAATGATCGACTGGTGGAAAATTCTTCTTGATCTTGATAACGAATCATATGACGATATTTTCTTCGAAAAGCTTGAAGATGTTATCTATCAGTGCGATGAAATACTTGATGATAACCCGGACAATGTTGATGCGCTCTTTTTTAAAGGAGGTGCTATCGGTTTCCGGGGACGGCTCCGCGCATACCGGGAAAGCTGGATAAAAGCTGCCGATGACGGAAGGGAAGCCCTGCCTATTGTGGAAAAAGCTGCCTTACTTGATTCAACAAATGTGGATGTACAGCTCGGCTTCGGAATTTATAACTATTACGCATCGGTAATTCCCGAACGTTACCCGCTTATTAAACCGCTGATGATTTTCTTCCCTTCAGGTGATAAGGCAAAAGGACTGGAGCAGCTTTCAAGAACGGCTATGCAGGGAAAATATGCGAAAAATGAAGCGCGGTATTTTCTGATGACCTTGTATTATTCCAATGAAAACAATTATTTCGAAGCTAAAAAGTATGCCGATCTGCTGGTTAATGATTTTCCCGATAATCCTACTTTCCAGCGCTGGAAAGGAAGAATAATGATCAAACTGGGAGACTACCATTCATCCTCAAAAATTTTCAATGATGTTCTGATCAAAGCGGCAGAAAATTATCCCGGCTATGATAATGACAAAGTCAGAAGGGAAGCTGCATACTACATTGCAGTCGATTACAGGAACAGGAACCTTAGTGATTCTTCAAAAATATTTTTTAACAAAACAGTGGAACTCTCCGAAAAGGTGGATAAGGAAGAAGAATCCGGATTCCTTATTAATGCTGTACTATACCTGGGGATGATATATGACGGGGAAGGGAATACGGAAATGGCCCGGAGATATTATGAAAGGCTTCTTGAAATGCGTGAATACGGTTCATCCCATACCCTCGCAAAAGAATATCTGGATAAAAACTGATCCCCGGTATAACTCAGAAAGATGTTGTTAAACTGATCCTGTGCAGCGCCCCAATTGCACCCATCGATGAAAATCCGTAATCGAACCTGTAATCGGAGATCTGCAGACCGAGTCCTGCATTAAATCCGGCAAGACCGGCGAACGAACCTATCTTCAGTTCTTTCCTCTTTTCATTCTCATAACCGAATCTTAATCTTAATACTTTGCTTAATGTAAATTCGGCGCCGATACTGAATGCCTGGAACCGTTTAATAAAATCTTCACTGTCTTCATTCAGTTTATGCAGGTCCAGATATAATTTGAGAGGCAGATGCTCAAGTTTTTTGGATACCCCCACAGTAATATCAAGGGGAAGATTTTCACGGGTGTCATAATAAGTTGACAGCTGCGTACCGATATTCAGGACAGCTATTCCAAAATTCAACAGCTGTGAAGGTATTTCATAATGAAGACCGGCGTCGAATGCCAGGGCAGTTGAATTCCTGTCGGCTATATTCGAATAAATAATTTTAGCATTAACTCCATAATAAAAATTTTCTTCAAGCTTGTTGGAATATCCAAGGATAAATGCAGCTTCGTTTGCTGAAAAACTGCCGGTCTCACTGCCGAATTCATCCTTGCCTTCAAAAGTTCCGTAATTGATGAACTTAATCCCTGCCCCGAACCTTCCGATATCACCGAATTCATGAGAATAAGCAAGACTGGCGGAATTTATATCAAGAAGATGTTTCATAAAGGAAAAGGATACCGGGTCGTTTTCAAGGAGTTCTATTCCGGCGGGATTAAAAAACAAAACATTGGCATCGTCATTACCGGACACGAAGCTTCCGCCGAGTGCCGCGGTTCTTGCATTCATATCTGTGCGCAGAAATTCATATGTAGTCTGAGCATTCAAACCCGCTGATAAAAATACTGCTAATAAACCGCCGAAGATTATTTTCATGCAAACTTTCGATAATTTTATTTATCTATTTAATTATATTATGAAATAAAGGCAAGGGGTAAAAATATAAGCAAAATCTGATGCCGCATGGCCTAATGCGAAAAATTTAACAATTATATAATGGTATTTCCTTTTGATAAGAGTTCTATAGTAATTTGGATTGACACGGGGCTATTTTCCGCTATACTTTCGTCCTGCCAGGCGCATTGGTAGCATGATTTGGCCGGGTATGCCGGAGGTAAGTGCTGAGTAGGCCGGAAGAAGGCCGGAAGAAGAGACCAAGGTAAGGGCATTAAGGAATAAATCGGGGTAAATCACATGTTTAGAGGCAGTAAAATCGTTCAGATGATCTTTTTAGGCTGATTTAACTCCGGTTTAACCCGGCAAAGTTACTTTTAATCGATCTTTTTCTGGAATATTCTGTATCTTTTATACACCTTACCGCCCGCTTTTTCCATTTCCGCTCTTACTTTTAGATTAGATTCAAGTTCGTGGTGACTGTCCATCGACGTAAATCCATTTTTTATTGCAGTTTTGATGGTAGCGGTTCCCATCAATACATCCAGACCCAGTTTCTGGTACTTTGGATGTATTGCTCCCAGAAGAAGGTCGAGCTGCCTGGATTTTTTTACTGAACGGAGTATATGAAAGATCCCGAACGGCAGCAGTCTCCCCCCTGATTTTCTTAATCCCTCACTTATGTTCGGCATTGCCAGTATGAATGCGATTACCTGGTCATCTTTCTTAACGACTTTTAAGAATCTCTGGTCGATTATATAATAATATTGTTTTGCAAGGATCTGCATTTCTCCAACATTCAGCGGGGTATAACCGTAAATATCCGTAAATGATTCATTCATTAAAGAAAGTACCGGAACGATATACGGCTTAATCTCTTTCCTCTTAACAAATTCAATAAGCTTATAGTCCTTATTCAATAATCTTTTAGAAATAAGATTATATATTTCCGGAATTTCTGCAGGTATTTTGTAAACCACATAGTCAACCTCTTTTGTATAGCCGGTTTTTTCAAGAAATTCTGGTATATATTCAAAGTTATAGTAGGTAGCTATGGTGGTTTCATGTTCGAAGCCATCAATTAAAAATCCTTCAGGTTCCTGGTCGGTAAAGCCGAGGGGACCGACAATTTTATCCATTCCTTTTTCTGCAGCCCAGCTTTCTACCGCTTTAAGCAAAGCTTGCGCAACTTTAAGATCTTCTGTGCTTTCGAAATGTGCAAATCTGGCGGTTCTTTCATTTTTTAGTTCATTGCTTCTTTTGTTGATAATCCCCATAATTCTTCCTACCGGCTTATTATTCAGATAAGCCATGTAAAGAATTACATCAGAATACTTATAGGAGGGATTTTTTTTCTCATTAAAGAATTTCCATTCATCCATATAGAGGGGAGGGGCCCAGGTTTTATGATTTGCGTGAAGCTTTTCGGGTAGATAGATAAATTTCTTCAGCATCTTTTTCCCCTCTACCTTTTTAATTTCAACACTTATTCTCGAATTTTCAGGATGATCATATCCTTTTCTGTCTTCCTGCATATTCTGTGATACAGCTGCTTTAGTTGAATTGCTATTCTGCATATGAAGCCTAACTTAATTGAAGGATATTTTATAAATTAATATATTCCATATCAAAAAGTAAGATGTCACAAAAAAGTAAAAATTCAATCAGCTCTGCCGGTTAGTCAGAGCAAATAAATATTGTAATTATAATATAAAGGATATTATGGCTGAATTAAAAACAAAAAAGAATGATAATGATGTAAATTTATTCATCAGCAAAGTTGCTGATGGCGCCAAGCGGGAGGATTGTAAAGCTATAATCGAATTGATGAGAAAAATAACCAAAACCGAACCGAAAATGTGGGGCAGCAGCATTGTTGGTTTCGGCAATTATCACTATAAGTATAAAAGCGGCCGGGAGGGGGACTGGTTCCTGACGGGATTTTCTCCAAGGAAGGGGAATATTTCCATTTACATTTTGTCAGGTTTTAATAAATCAGAAGACAATCTGAAGAAGCTGGGAAAATTTAAAACGGGGAAAGGCTGTCTGTATATTAAAAGTCTTGCTGATATTGATATTAAGATCCTGAAAGAGCTGGTGATGAATTCAGTAAAGGAGCTGAAGGAAAAGAACAGCGATTAAATTATGGAGCGGGCGTTCCTCAGTGGGTTTATAATTATTAAAATTTTCTAATATTCATTATTTTATTAGATTATATAAATATTTTTTACTAAATACGACCTGATTTTTGCTTCTCCACCTTTTAAATTCTCTTTTTTCATTATTCAAAGTATTAAGGATAAGCTAAATATGTTCAGATTCTGCTCAAAAAATCTTTTTAATGATAAAGAAACCTTTTATCACTAACCCATCAGGAAATTCTTCCGTTATTAAATAATCAAAGAGAGACTAATCAACATAAAATCAATAAAAGGATAAATATATGAAAAAGTTATTACCATTGTATTTTCTTTTTCTGTTTACCGGTTCTGTATTCGCGCAAGAATACCAGGATTGGAAATGGCTTCATGAGCAGCCCCAGGGAAACACCCTGCGCTGGGTAAAAATGTGGGATTACGAGAACTGGTATGCAGTTGGTTATTCCGGGACATTTATGAAAACATCGGATGCCGGAGCGACCTGGTGGTTCCATCATAAAGCTGGCTTGCCCAGAACTGACGGCAGTACCAGTTATCTTTATGATGCTCACTTTTTTGACCAGAATAAC
Source organism: Ignavibacteriales bacterium UBA6490 (assembly GCA_002435365.1). GTDB lineage: Bacteria > Bacteroidota > Ignavibacteria > Ignavibacteriales > Ignavibacteriaceae > UBA6490. The sequence goes on along the minus strand of DJMM01000060.1, from coordinate 8,741 downwards.
GGAGTAGTTGTTGGTACCGCAGGTATAATGAGAACAACTGACGGCGGTCTTACTTTTGATACCGTCTCCGGTATTCCGTCAGCGGCAACCTGTTACCAGGTGTTTTTTCTTAATGATTCGGTTGGATATGTTGCCGGTACCACCAGCGTAAGAGTTGCCAGAACTTCTGATGCAGGATTGACCTGGACTTTGAACACATTGATAACTTCGGCAACTTATTATGATGTATGGACACCAAATGATACTTTGATTGTTGCATCTACAACTACCGGCAATATCCGCAGATCTACCGACGCCGGTTTAACATGGGCAACAGTACTGACGGGAGCATCAGCTACACTATATAAGCTCGAATTCAGCGATGCATTAAAAGGGTGGACCGTAGGAACAACCGGATCGCCGCGTTATACAACCGACGGTGGTGCAACATGGACAACTCCTGCAAACGCGGGTTTACCTGCTTCAACCTATTATGATATTGATATTTTACAGGCTCCGCCTCAAGTTGAAGGATTTGAAAATACAATATTTCCTCCTCCGGAATGGAGTTCCATAAACGTTCTTGGCACAAATGCATGGACAAGGTCAACTGCCTATGCTTATGAAGGCGTTGCAAGTGCGTTTATAAATTATGAACCCACGGGTGGTGAGGATTGGCTGATCTCTCCCAATTTTCTGGTTGGCTCTTCTGATACAGTTGTATTTTATCTGAGAAAGCAGTACAGTGGTGCATATCCGCCGGATTCATTGATATTAATGGTATCCACGACTGATACACTGATGTCCAGTTTCAGCCCATTGCTGGCTATTGACGTTGCAAATCTGCCTGCTTCAACATGGGTAAGATTTTCAGCAAGTTTATCAGCATATGCAGGACAAAATATTTATGGTGCATTTGTCCATAAAGATACTGACGGCAACGGAGTTTACCTTGACGGTTTAGAAGTTGTAAATGGAAATGCAGTTGATGATTTATGGCTGACGGGTGATTCTTTCAATATGTATACCAGCGCTGATAATGGTGCTACATGGCAGGCAGTTTCACATTTAAGTACTACCCAGCCATGGACAAGTACGTATTATGCAACTGACTTTTACAATGGAAAATTTGTTGCTGTCGGTGCATTCGGGCTTGTGAATTCGAAAGACAGTTATTCAGATCCTATGGTACATACCTATTTCCAGAAAGCCGGCACCATATATGATATCTATGCAGATATGGGAAGAATTATTACAGTTGGTGCCCCGAGCATAACAGGGAGTACTTTCGACCAGATATTCATATCTACAGATAACGGGAAAAATTGGAATTCTGCAAATGTTTCAAAACAACAGCCGAATATCCAGTATCCTGCTTTTGTTCCTCCTATGGAGGAAAATGAAATCCTGGAAAGCAAGGAAGATAATATGGTTCCAAATTCAACCGCTACTTTCAGGAGTATTGAAATGGTAACTCCGACTACAGGATATGTTGTCGGTTCAAACAGTGCAGTTTACAAAACAACTAACGGCGGTCTGAACTGGGATTCCATTGCAACTTCCATTACCCCGGGAATGACCCTTTACAAGGTTGATTTTGTAAGTCCAACTGTCGGGTGGATATTTAATAATACAACCGATGCAGCTGGAACTATCTGGAAAACAACTGATGGTGCTGCAACCTGGACTGCACAGACTTTAACCGGTCAGACAGGCAGCAATACCAGGATCTATGGTGCACATATGCTTGACGAAAATTACGGATGGTGTGTAAGCTATAAACCCAGACCCTATAAGACTACTGATGGCGGCGCAACATGGGTTGAGCAGACTCTTTCAGATGCCTACGGCGGATTCCTCTATGATATCCAGATGATCGATACATTGGTTGGGTACTGCTGCGGCGGAAGCGGAAGAGTGTATAAAACCACTGACGGCGGGGCAATGTGGAACGTGCAGACAACACCTATCGGAACTTCAAACACAAATTATGCGGTTAGCTTCTTTGATGAGAATATAGGTGTGGTTGTTGGAAGTCTTGGTGTAGTTTTGGTTACTTCCGATGGCGGTACGAACTGGGGTATTGAGAACAATACCGGCGCTGCAACAAATTATGCGACTTATATCGATTACCCGGTTAACGACTTTGATACTGCATCAGTTTATACAGGCGGNNTCCGAATCCTTTTAATCCTGTAACTACAATAAGGTTCTCATTACCATATACCACTGATGTTTCATTAAAAGTATATGATGTCCTGGGAACTGAAATTGCAGTTCTATTGAATTCAAAAAGGGATGCCGGCAGATACGAAGTCCAGTTTGACGGATCAAAATATTCAAGCGGCGTATACTTTTATGAACTCAAAACAAAGGAATTTACTTCAGTTAAGAAACTTATACTGATGAAATAATATCCTTTAGCGCTTAAAAAGCCCCCTTTACGGGGGCTTTTTTTTTAATTTTCATGTGATCTTCACTAAATAAATCACCTCTTTTTAACTAATTTACCATAATATTTGACTCTAATCCCTGTTGATGCTATATTCATAGGTAACAAATAAGATAGCTACAGGAATCATTTATCACTTCAGTTTTTTAATTAAATATATAAAATAGTTTAATCAGATTACTTTCCTGGTTTTTACTTCATCATGTAACTATCCCTGCGAGTATTCTGTTAAATATACATTAACAACTAAAGGAACATCAGCAATGAATATTTATGTTGGAAACTTATCGAAAGATGTAACCGATGAGGATCTGCAAGCACTCTTTTCCGAATACGGCAGCATCAAGAGTGTCAAAATAATTAAGGATCTTTTTTCCGGAGAATCAAGGGGATTTGGTTTTATCGAAATGCCCGGAAGTACAGAAGCCCAAAAAGCCATTAATGAATTAAACACCAGGGAACTCAAAGGGCAGAAATTAGTTGTTAATGAAGCCCGCCCCAGAAGCGATAACCGCAGAGGAGGAAAAGGCGGTCACAGAGGCGGCGGCGGCGACAGAAGAAATAATTAAATTGCCGATGGAGAACCTCTGCATGAGGTTCTCCTTATTATATTTACCTTGATCAGGTACCTTGCCTGAATAGATACTCACGGGGTATGGGCATCAAAATAAATGTGTCCACTCCTGTATGATTTTTACAGGAATACATATAAACTGCTTTTTGTCTTCTTAAAGCTGCACTCCTGTTTTTATATCCATACTGACTTGATATATCCATTCCTGTTTTTATACTAAAAGAGTTATTTCGCCGCGATAAGGTCAGTTAAATTTGATCCAATATTTCAGATGAAGCTTTTTCAATCCCTTTTTTAATATTCTTTATCGATTCCGCGCTACTACCGAAATATTTATGCAGCTCTACAGGTATTACATGATCAGGAAGTTTTACCTTACTGTCGATCTTTCCGCAGACCAGGAAAACCGGCCTGCCGCTATTCTTTATAATAATTCCTGCTCCTTTTCCATGCATGCTCTGATTATCAAAAGATCCTTCACCGGTTATCACATAATCTGTTACCGGAAGCATGTTTTTTAATCCGAGATCCTCCAAAATAAAGTCACCGGATGTTCTGATTACGGCATTCAGAAAAATCTGAATTCCGGCAGCTAATCCTCCTCCCGCACCCGAAAGTTGTGAATTTTCTATATTTCTTCCTTTGCAGAAAAGGGCACTCAGCCTGTCGAATTCACCGTCAATAAAATTTATCTCATTCTCTTTCAGTCCTTTCTGAGGACCATAAGTTGATGAGGCTCCGTTTACGCCAACCAGGGGATTATCAACATCTGTAACAATTCCGATCGGCAGGTTGAATACCGGATTAAATTCGAAGCCTGATATTTCATTGAATGCTGAGGGAACGGGAGCAATAATATCGCCTGCACGGTTATAAAGTCTGAGTCCAAGCTCAATCAGCATACCCAGTCCCAGATCGTTCGTTGCTGTTCCGCCGATGCCGATTACAAATTTTTTTACCGGCAGAGTCGTGTAAATTTTATTCAGCAGTTCACCCATACCTGCAGAGGTGTATCCTAGCGGCGCTCTTTTGTCTTCCGGAATTAATTTCAGCCCCACTATATCTGCGGATTCAAGGTAAACAATCCCTTCCTTTCTGTTATAGCCAATTGGTACTTCCAGGGGAATATGTAAAGGTGATTGTGCTGCGAATTTCAGTTCTTCAAGTTTAAAGTTATAAGAGCAGACTCTCAGAAATCCATCGCCACCATCGGAAAGCGGTGCTGCCGTTATATCAATGTTAAAAGAAGAGAGATATTTTACAAAAAGTTCCGCTGCTTCAACAGAGGATGCACATTCCTTGAATGAATTCGGTGCGACTAATATTTTCTTATTCGTCATTTTTACTGCCGATGAACTTTACCGCCTCCCTTAAAACAGCAGATGAATCTATTCCCCCGTCCCCGGCAAAATTACATTTTTTAGGATCACCCGGACATTTTGTTTTGCAATATCCTGCTTCCGGCAATATTACTTTATTTCTGTTTCCCAAAGGTCCCCATAAATCTGGAGAACACGCCGTAAGAGGGCAGAATAAAGAGATTGTCGGAACCTTTAGTGCAGCAGCAATATGCATCGGACCGGTGCTTGCCGAGATAAGCAGATCAAGGGCTGCAATATTTTTTATGGATTCCTTTAATTCCTTCCCCCTGCAGATGTAGTGTACATTGCTTAAATTATCAATGTCCGTAGACGGATTATAATCTGTTACTGCGACTTTATATTTCTTTTCTGCGCTCAATGAATCAACAAGTTTTCTGTATTCACTGCTGCCCATATTCGGGGCGGAATTTCCGCTGGTGGAATTTATACCTATTATCTTTTCACCGCCGGGAGCAATAGTATTTTTAATTCCCGTTATGTAGCTTATATCGTTTTCAGTAAGATGAATTTCGGGTGATATGCTTTCAGGAGTAATATTTATTTTTCTCAGCATATCCAGACAATAGTCAGCTTCATGTCTTAACGGGATATATTTTCTCCTGTAAACACTTTTTGTATTTGTGATGAACTGATAGAATTTGTGTCCCACCCCGATCCTTAACTTTATTCCCGAAAGAAACAGCAGGTAGTTAACTCTTTCTGTGGGCAAAAGCATGAAAGCTGTATCAAACTTTAAACTTCTTAGTAGTTTAATATATTTTAAGAATTCTGCGGGTGTTAATTTATCTGCCTGTCCGGGAAATGTAATTATTTTATCAACATGGGGATTGTTCAGGTAAACATCTTTAGTGTATTCGGTAACCATTACAGCTACAAAGCTTTCCGGATATGCTTTCTTTATCTCGCGGGGAAGAGGTGTTGATAAAACCACATCACCAATACGGTCGGGACGAATAATTAAAAATCTGCTATGGTTCACAATATTATTTTTTATAGATTTAACTGATGAAAAATATTTGCATTCTTACATCGGGACATCCGCCTTATGATGAGAGAATTTACTGGAAATTTGCTCTCACTTTTGCAAATAACGGGTTCAATACATCCGTAATCTGCTCCACAATGGATATCAGCCACCAGGAAAACGGAATCTTTATTAAAGGCTTTGACGGCGAAAACTTAAGCAAAAGAGAAAAAATTAACAAACTTAAAGAACTGCTGCCGGATTCCGATCCCGATATTATAATTTGCTGCGAACCGCTTACCATAATTGCTGCCGATAAATATGTGTCAGCTTATCAGAAAAAATGCAGAATTCTGGCAGATATCACAGAATGGTACCCTGAGAATGTGGCTTTTAAGCATTCGGGAGTAAAAAGAATTATCTGGTACTTGTTTCTTTATCTGCTGAATGTTTATACCGTAAATAAGGCGGATGCGCTTATTATCGGTGAGACGAATAAAAAAAGAAGGTACGACCTTATAGCTCCTTTCAGGCGAAAAATTATAATAGGATATTATCCCGTGCTCCGCTTTTTCGAATATTCACCCCTCCGGCTGAACGATGAACTGGTTATGTGCTATGCCGGATTGATTTCATTCGAGCGCGGTATTAAAAAAATTGTGGAGGCAGCCGGAATGGTTGCAAAAAAATATCCTGCGCTGAATATCAGGGTAAAGTTCATCGGAAAGTTTCAAAAACCGGAGGAACAGGCCAGCTTTCTGCAATTTATCCAAAAATTCAAGAACATTAAAGTTGATCTGACGGGATGGACATCATATGATAAAATCTCGGAACTGCTGAAGGATGTTCATATCTGTTTCGATCTGCGGATAAGGAATTTTATTTATAACAATTCACTGCCTATCAAAATATTTGAATATATGGCTGCCGGCAAACCGTTTATTTATTCAGATATCAGACCGATCAGGGAAGAATTCAACTATTCAGCGTGCGGTCAGCTTGTAAATCCGAATGACCTTTCAGAAATCTGCGAATCCGTTGAGAAGTATATTAAGGACAGGGAGCTGCTTGCCGTGCATCAGCAGAATGGAAGAAAGATTATTGAACAGGAGAAAAACTGGGAACTGGAGTCCGCAAAATTAATTAGTTTCATCAGCCGTTTTTTAACCTGAGCGCCGATAAATTTATTCCTCCCGCAGAGAATACAATAAACAGGTACAATGCAATCAGGGCAACGTCAGCCAGAATGTTGTCTAAATATAATCCGGCTGCTAAAATTACCGCGGAAGAGATGACTACAGTTAAAAGCGGTCTTCTTTGGTATGAAATTTTAATGCTTCCTGAAGAAATCACAAACAAATAAACAGCACCTGCCATGAAAGCGAAAAAAGTTGCAATTGCCGCACCTGCAATTCCGGCAGCCGGTATTAGCAGAAGATTTAACGCCAGGTTAATTATAAGTGCCAGCCCGTCTGAAACCAGGAGATGAAAGCTTTTTCCTGAAACGAACGGATAAAGAGAATAGAAGGACATTAATGCACTGAAAAAATATCCGGTAAGTATAAGCGGCAGCAGGTAAATTGCTCCCTGGTATCCGCCGGTAAAAAATGCAAATCCGAACAGCCTTAAATCAAAAAGATCAGCGGTAAAAAAAGATACTGCAAGAATAATTAATCCGCCTGCAGCGGCTAGGTTCAGCAGGATTTTACCAAGCTTATCACTATAGCCTCCGGCTGAAAAAAGCTTGATGGAGTAAGGGGTAAATGCGGTTCTGAATGAGATTACAAAAATATTCATCACCAGGGCGATGCGGTATGCGAAGCTGTAAACGCCGGTCTGGGTTTCACCAAGATAATTATTTATTAAAAATCTGTCGGCAACATCAACCAGTGAAGAAAAAAGTCCGCTCAGTAAAACCGGAAGCGAAAATAAAACAAGCGGCCTGAGGAACGATGGTTTTATAAATTGCCCGTTACTGAATTTGTAATTTGCCTTGAAATAAGGAACCAGGATTACCAGGGTTACCAGTGATGAATAAAGCTGTGCTTTTATAATTCCCTCAATTCCTGCCCGGTTCATATAAACAAAGTAGACGTTCAGGAGTATGTTTATAACAGCTCCGGCAGCAGAATAAATGACCGCCCTGGAAGCTTCTTCTTTTGTCTTGAACAGGTGAAGTATATAGAAAGTAATTGTCTCAATATAAAGCGATATTGTAATAAGCCTGAAAAGGGCAGTATAGTTTTTTTCAAAGAATAACAGGGATACAGAAGGCGAAATTAAAAGCACAATTGCAAGCAGAACCGCACCCCATACTATAATGAAGTTAATTATTAGGGAGAATATTTCTGTCTTCTCTTCTTTTTCAATGTAGAACTTTGAAAGCGCTGCATGAAGTCCTCCCTGGAAAAAAACGGAAAGTACTGCATAAAAAGACATAATTACGGAGTACACGCCAAAATCCGACGGGGAAATCAGATTTGAGTATAGAGGAAGCAGAAGAAAGCTGGCAGAGCGGATAAATATATTGCCTGCAGAATACCAGGCCACTCTGGATTGCAAATTTCCTGTCATCAGATGATCTTCTTTAGTTTGTATAGTTCCATCAATCTGCTGTTTACATTATCATAACCGTGAAACTTCTGAACCCATGCTTTTCCCTTCAACCCGTATTCTTCCCGCAGATCCGCAGAACTTAAAAGTTTTTCAAGTACTTTGAATAATTCATCCCGGTTGTTTGCAGTTATGAACGGATTTTCGGGAAGCCAGGCTTTATAATCGTCAGTCATATTTGTTATAGTAGGAATACCCATTGCCAGCGTTTCAATTCCGGCTTTGCCGTATCCGGTGCCGCCCATATTTCCTCCCACCTGGTCGATGCTGATATCGCAGCCGCTTTTTATTTCAAGAACTTGTTCCCTGGGCATATTTTCAAGAAGCAGAAATTCGACATCGTGTTTTTCTTTTATTTTATCAATAACCGAAATTATCAGCTCAGTACCTTTATATTTCCTGTTAGTAGGGGAGTGGACGATCCTGATCCTTCCGGAGTCATTTTCCTTTTTCCGGGGCAGCTCTGAGGGATCATAAGGATAGAAAATATATTCCAGATCCTTTTTAAGCGAAAGATGGTCATATTCGGTGGTGATGTTCAGATCAGAAATATCGTCAAGTTCTTTAATTATTCCCCTGATGCGAAGATCGCTGCCGTAATAGCAGCAGATAATTTTTTTACCCTGCCTTTTCCATCTTTGTGCAAGAGATGAATCCCGGAATAGATCGAGACCTGCATCATAGTGGATAATATCATACTTCTCCAGTTCATATTTCTCAATCATTTCTTCAGCTTTGCTTTTACGTGAAAGATCGGAAACTGAGAAATAAAATTTT
>DJMM01000104.1 GCA_002435365.1 Ignavibacteriales bacterium UBA6490 | reverse complement strand
TGAATCTGCCAAATTTTCCGGTCCTGTAAAGCGTTCTACTTCCGCATTTGGGACAGATTTCTCCTGTAAATTCTGGTTCCTGGCTGCTGGCTGCCATTTCTTTAAGCGATTTAATATTTTTACACTCCGGATAATTTGTGCAGGCCAGAAATTTTCCGTACCTGCCCACTTTAATTTCCATTTCATTACCGCAGACATCGCAGATTATTTTCTCGACATTTTTTTCAACATGTTTCAAAGCGTGGGAAAAAGGGACATAAAAATCATCAAGCACATTCTTGTAATTATTTTCTCCCTGCGCAATCTGATCTAGTTCACTCTCCATATTAGCAGTAAAATTGACATTAATTATATCCGGGAAATTACCAGTTAAAATCAGATTTACCTTTTCACCAAGATGAGTGGGGTACAATTTCCTGTCTTCCATATTTACGTACTTACGATCCTGGATGGTGGTAACAATCGCCGAATAAGTGCTTGGTCTGCCGATACCTCTGCTTTCAAGATCTTTTATAAGGCTGCTTTCAGTATACCTCGGTGGTGGTTTTGTAAAATGCTGTGTTTTTTTAAGATCATTAAGTTTAAGGTTGTCACCTTTTTCCATTCCAGCAGGAATAACCGGATTCCGGTATTCATCCTTTCCTTCAACATTGCTGTCAATTTCAAAGGTGTCATCATAGATCTTTAGAAATCCCTGGAACAAAGTGACACTACCAAGAGCTTTAAATAAATATTCATCTGCTTTTATTTCAACAACAACCGTCTCAACCAATGCCTGGCTCATTTGCGAAGCAAGAAATCTTTTCCAGATCAGCTCGTAGATTTTAAAGGACCTGTTGTCAAGAAATTTTTTAATAAATTCGGGTGTGTATTTTAAGGAAGTTGGTCTGATAGCTTCGTGTGCATCCTGTACTTTTATCTTTTTCTTTTCATAATTGTTTGGTACAGATGGATAGTACTCCTTGCCGAAATAATTGTTAATATATTTTTCTGCTTCAATTTTTATCTCATCGCTCAACCTGGTGGAGTCGGTTCTCATATAGGTTATCAATCCGACAATACCGTCGGCTCCAAGATCAACACCCTCGTATAATTTTTGAGCAATTGACATTGTTTGTTTGGGACGCATTTTTAGCCTGCGGGAGGCCTCCGCCTGAAGAGAGCTTGTAATAAAAGGAGGCGGCGGATTTCGTTTTGTATGCCTTTTTACAATTGAACTTATTTTGAAATTGTCTTTTTTACTAATATCTTCAAAATATCTGGAAGCTTCAGACTCATTAGAAATAGTGATGTAGTTTTTAACAAACTCCTCACTACCGTCGGTGTCTAAAAGCAAAAGAGGCTGAACGATTTTAATATCCTTGCCGTCAATATTGAACAGTTTAGCTTTAAAAGTTTCTCCGTTCCGGGCAGAGAATACAGCCCATATGCTCCAATACTCAACCGCATTAAATCTGTTGATTTCTGATTCTCTTTCACATATAAGTCTAAGAGCAACAGATTGCACGCGACCGGCAGAAAGTGAGCCGTTTCCGGTATGTTCGATTATTGATTTCCATAAAAAAGGAGAAATTTTATAACCGATTATTCTGTCCATAACCCTTCTTGCACGCTGCGATAAAACAAGAGAACTATCAATTTCTCTCGGATTTTTCATTGCTTTTTCAATGCCCGAACGGGTTATTTCATTAAAGAGTACTCTTAATATTTTTAAAGAGGATTTTTCGTTAAGAATATCCGCAATATCCTGTGCAATAGCCTCCCCTTCCCTGTCGGGGTCAGTAGCTATATATATTTTTTTGCTCTTCAGGGCAAGACTCTTTATTCTTTTTACAACATCGCCTTTCCCCCTTATTGTAACGAATTGAGGTTTATAATTGTTCTCAACTTCAACTCCCAGCTTTGTTTTAGGAAGATTTCTGATATGTCCAACTGTAGCTTCAACAATATAATCTTTGCCAAGATATTTATTAATAGTTTTTGCTTTTGCGGGAGACTCGACTAAAACTAAATTTTTACTCATAAATCCTTAATTGATTGTATATGAAGAATATAATAAAAACCTGCTTCCCTGCAGAATTTCAGAATTATTCTCCATCATTTTATTATCATATTATTTATAATTACCGATATCATCTATTCCAAATATGCTGCTGTTTCTTAACAAGCTCATCTTCAAGTTTTTTCATCTCTTTTTTTTCTGATTTATTTTTATCCCGGTAGCCTATCAGGTGAAGAATCCCGTGAGTAATAAGCCTGATAATCTCTTCTTCCGGAGAACATTTAAAGCGCTTGGCATTACTGACGGCATCCTCCAGAGAGATATACATTTCACCATCTATAGCTGATTTCGTTTCTGAATAACCGAAAACAATTACATCGGTGGAGTAATTATGATTAAGGTATTCGAAGTTTATTTTAAGTATTTCGTTTTTATTTACAAAGTTAATAATTAATCCATTTACACTTAAATTAAGCTTATTTTTAAGAAATGCAACAGACTGATGAATCATTCTTTTCGGAAAGAATGTTTTGAGCCCGAAGTTTACAGTCAGATTTTTCACAGTAATATTTCCAATCCTTCTTTTGCCGCTACACAGTTTATAGAAGAGCCTCTTTCCTTAAGATGTTTTACAGTCTCTTCCAGAAGGGATTCTATTTTCACATCATCGTGATCAGGATTATAATGAAATAATATAATATTTTTAGTTTTTGACTCAATTGCAAAGTTCGCCAGTGAAATATTGCTTGAATGTCCCCAGCCCTTTTTACTTATTTCAGAAATCTCATCAAACATTGTATCGTGGATAAGGTAATCACAGTTGCTGCAAAATTCAACTAGACTTTTGTATTCGATAGTGTCCTCGGCGGGTTCGGCTTTTAGCTCATTATCGGTCATGTAAACAATTAAAGAGTTATTATAAGTAAATTTATACACTAAAGTGGGAGAAGAATGATTCGCCATTAAACTGTATACATTTATATTCCCAATTGTGATCTTATCATTCGGATAGATACTCTGATAGGATATTTTAGCCTTTACGTGCTTAATGGATAAAGGGAAATTTATATTTCCCATCTGACTGCTAAGCAACATATTAACCGAATAATCTGCAGTAGAAGGTCCATAGAATGATATCCTGTACTTTTCATCATAAAGTGGCTTGAAGAACAGTAAACCCTGGATATGATCCCAGTGATAATGAGATATCAAGATGTGCAGATCCTTTATGTTATCCTCACTGATAATTTGATTCCCGAGTTCCCGTATTCCAGTTCCAGAGTCAAATATAAGTATATCTTCCTTTGTGCGGACTTCAACACACGGAGTATTACCCCCGTAATTAACCGTACTATTTCCGGGGACTGGAATGGATCCTCTCGTACCCCAAAATTTAACGATCATTGATAATCTCTTTCAGTGAATCAACCGTAATTTCCGAATATTTTCTGTACTGCTCTGCAGAAGTCTCAAAATACTTAATTTCATTTTCTGTGAGTGTGCGGATTATTTTTGCAGGAACCCCTGCTGCTAATTTTCCGGAAGGTACAACAAACCCTTCTTTTACAACGGAACCGGCTGCCACAAGGGAATTCTCTTCAACAACAGCTCCATCAAGAATTACTGCCCCCATTCCAATCAGGCACAAACTCTGAATATTACACCCGTGCAGGGTAACAGAATGTCCTACAGTTACCTTGTTTCCAATTGTCAAAGGAAACTTTTTACTGGTTACATGCAGCATTGAAAGGTCCTGAATGTTAGTTAACTCTCCGATCTTTATATAATTCACATCACCACGAACAACCGAATTGTACCAGATGCTTGATCCGCCGCCAACTTCAACATCCCCTATTATTTTTACACCAGAGGCTATAAATACATTTTCTGAAATGCGCGGATGAATTCCCTTATAAGGGATAATACTCATTTCTGCATAGTTTAATATCTTGGAGGTTTCCATCCTTCTCGTTTCCATTCTTTTAATTCCAGAGTGATATTTCCTATGATTACTTTCATTTTTGCTATTATAGGAATAGAAGCTTCATCATTTGAGAACCACCCTTCAAAATAACCTGTCAGTCCGAATACACTAACAAAATCGGTCTCGCCGTCAAGGTACAGACAGCTAATGTCGTAATCAACTGCATCAATAGATACATCCGACACAGCAGTGTAAAAATTTATCCGTGTTGAAACTTTCTCTTCATTAACAAAACATGGAATATCAACGGTTTTATTTGTTCCGAAATTCATTCTTGCAAAATAAAATATTGATAATCCGTCCTGGTAATTATGATCTGCCGTGGTTATAGAATCAGTCCAGATCTGGGGTGGATATACCCTGCCTTTTTTTACGCCGATAATACCTTTATTGTAATTAAAATTGTATTCCGTATAACTGGTATACTTATCATACTTAACAAGTCCCCTGAAATATTCTGACTGCATTTTATCGCTCAAGTGACTTTCATATATCTGATGAAGATCGACAAAGGGTATGCCTGAGTAAGAATCTATATATGCTGCTGTGGTATAAAAGGTTCTTCCATTAACTGTCTTTTTATCCTTTACTTTAAGGACCACAGATCCCAGTTTAAGAAGAGAGTAACTGACCTCGTATTTAAGAGTTTCACCAACCTGCATTGATCTTTCAGACTCAATCTGAAACTGGTATTCTCTGGAACCACCGCCGGAGACTGCCATTAAAACAGCAGGCAGTGCTAAAAACAAAATTTTAAATTTAATCATTTTAAATTTGCCAGATCTCTGGCTTCACCGAATAATGAACTGGCTTTTTGTACCTGGTCATCGATAGAAAGAAGCACTGAATACCATCCAAGGTTTTTCCAGTAATTACGTGCTACCTGGGCTTTCAACCTGGTAATTATATACTCTTTATCCTTATTAAACTCTGCTTCATTGAATTTAACATCCTTACCCTTCGAAAAATCAAGAAAATCCTTAATATCCGAGGCAGTGAAATTAAATTCATTTTTGAACTTGCTTAAATCTTTACCGTATCTCGATGATACTTCTGAATTATTAGAATCCAGATAATGGAGAACAAACTGATAAAAGACATTATTTCTTAAAAGATCAGTTGTGAAATCTGATATACTGTCTGATTTAATTATATAGTCGGGCGTTATACCGCCTCCGCCATATACGGTTCTTCCGCCATTAGTTTTAAATGTTGGTTTCGATGTATCCGTTTCAGCCTGATGAGTAAGGTTATCGCCTTCATTTTCATTCCTATCACCTATTTCGCTATAATATTCGGATTTATCCTTTTTATCCTTATAACTCCTTTGAATCAGTCTTCCTGAAGGTGTAAAATACTCTGAAATTGTAAGCCTTAAAGATGAATTATCAGGAAGAGTAAATTGTCTCTGCACAAGACCTTTTCCAAATGTAGTCTCTCCAACAATCAGTCCTCTATCCCAATCCTGTACCGCACCAGCCACAATTTCACTGGCCGAGGCACTGCCTCTGTTGACTAATATAATTAAAGGCAACTTCTCATAAGGTGAGGGTTCCTCGGCATAATAATTCTCATTAAATTCTGACCTTCTTCCTACAGTATATACAATCTTCTTTTTTCCATCGATGAAGAAATCAGCCATCCTGAAAGCCTGATTCAAATATCCCCCCGGATTACTTCTTAAATCGAGGATCAATTGTTTCATGCCACTTTTATTCAACTCCCCTAGTGCCTTCTCCAACTCTTCGCCGGTTGTTTCCGAAAATCTGGATACACTGATATAGCCCGTGGAAGGATTGAGCATTAAATGTGTGTCAACCGAATAAAGAGGAATTTTATCTCTCTTAATATTATACTCAATTGTACCTGAGATGCCCGGTCTGCTAATTGTGACTTCTACATAGGTATCTTTTTTCCCTCTGAGTTTTTGTCTCACCTCTTCATTTGAAATACCAATAACATCATTCCCATCTATTTTGATAATACGGTCGCCAGGTTTTATTCCAAGCTCTTCACTTGGACCCCCAGTAATCGGTGATACAACCGTCAGTGTATCATTGACTACCTGGAATTCAATCCCTATCCCTTCAAAATCACCACGGAAGGATTCTTCAACGGTTTCCATCTGTTTTGCCGGAATATATACTGAATGTGGATCCAGCTTAAGAAGCATACCGTTTATAGCCGCTTCCACCAGCTGCTGTGAATTAACTTCCTCTATATAGTATTTCTCAGTATAGGACAGTACATCATTAAATTTAACCAGGCTCGCTCTTAATTTGTCATCAGAAAAAACCTTATCAATCTGTAAACCGAGTACTATACCAAGTGTTAAAATTATGACAGCAAAAGGTACTCTAAAGTTTTTTGCCTGCATATCTTCTCCGCTCTTAAAATGCCGTTGTTAAAGTAAAAAAACTTTGAACTTCTTTATGTGACTTCTTACTCCAGGATGAATTATTCAAGTAAGATATATTTAAGTTGATTTTGAGCTGATTTACTGGTTCAAAAAAGACAGATATAAAGAAAGTTCTGTAATATTCACGAATACCATCTAAAAATGAAGCTTTTTCAGGGTCAGAATCACTATGACCAAGCAGGATATCTCCTCCAACGTTTATAATTCCTTTTTCTGAAACGGGATTCGCTCCATGCAGAATGTAAGTAAAACCGGCAGACATTTCAAATCTGTAATTTATTCTATAGGTTAATCTGCCTTTGAATATTTCACTATTCGGAACAGAATAGGGGCTCAGACTATATCCCAGATTTGTAAAACTGTTATAGGAAAATCTGTGAGTAAAAGTATAAGGCTCAGCTCTTTGATAGCTGGCCGCAACGTCCAAAGGCAGTCCTGTGATGTCATTAATATAAAATCCGGTATTTAATACCGTTTGATTTCCCCACCATCCTGTACCCACTTTACTTAGCGAAATATCATCGATAAGAAAAGTCAAAAACAATTTTGTATTTGGAATACTGTTATTATTAATATCAGCAAACAGCATCGAATTATCCCTATCCCGGTTGGAATGTTCAATACTCTTATAAAATACGAAGGGATTCAGGTAGGATAAGTCGATCCCCCGGTTTCCGTAAATTACTAATTCACCAATCCCGAAATCAAAATGTTTACCTGTATTGAATCCGATTCTGTGATAGACCAGGAATTTATCCGAATATACAGGATGACCACCGGAAGCATCTATATCCAGCATTTTGGCATGCAGGAATGAGTAACTGAAAAAATTATATTTTAAAAATAATCCCAGGTAATCAAACCTTGGCGAGTAGTCGTCAATCAGCGGAATTTCCCCGTACCCTAATTTAATCCTGTCTCTGCCGAGCTTGAATCTGATAAGATTAAAATCTGCAGTAAGATAACCCTCAGTTTCATCAAAAAATGATTCATCAGGTTTTTCTGAAAATTTGAAATTCTGAGCAAGTCCCGGTTTAGTAAGGGCAGCGTCTCTGTTTCCGAATACTTTTCCGTTAGTTCCTTTTAAATAATATCCGAACTTATCATTTATATTTCCCCTTATTATTCCGCCAAGATTTCCTGTAAATGAATTATTGTTTAATATATTTTTCTTATAGTTGTGAATATATTCAATTTCAGTAAACAGGTTAATGAATATGTTAAATCCATTAGTCTGTTCAAAGAATAGATACTTCTGTTTCTCGCCTTTATAATCGTAACCATTATTATTTATAATTCTTACACTGTTATTAGCCGATCCGTAAAGCTCATATTCAAACTCCGTCTCCAGATCATTCAGAGCGGCCCTGTCAATCTCATTTAACGATGTTTCCTTATTCTTTATAATCAAGAGATAAGATGCGGCTTCTCCACGGGTTAACGGTTTTGCAAAGGAATTATAATCATCGATAATACCGCGGTTTTCCATCCTCTCAAGAAAACTGTAAATACGGTTATCCAGCTCTACATAATCAGTCTGAGCGATAGCATAGCTTGCACTGAGCAACAGGATACAACATAAAATCAGGATTCTCATCTTACCTGCTCCCATTCTTTATCCAGAGATCTGTTTTTAAAAAATACAGAAAGACCATTTTTAAGCCATTGTAATGTAACAGTTTTATAACCCAATTTCCTGTAGCGTCTCGGAGATTCATAAATAAATAATTTGTTTGTAAAAAGGATCTTCCCTGATTTTTGGATTCTTCTGAAAAGATCGAAATCCTCACCTGCTGCAAGATCTTCGTTGTATCCTCCAGCCATTTCGAAAGCGTCCTTTTTAATCACCTGGCACTCTCCTCTTCCCATTCCAATACCTATAATATTCAGAGTACGAAAATATGTGTTGTATATCCAGTGAAATACTCTGTCGGAGAGAATTTCGGTTTCCGGAAATACTTTAACGGCACAAGACATTGCTCTGTACTCTGAATTTATAAAATTTATTTCCAGGTAGTTAAAGAAAAGAGATACATTGTCGAATAAAATATCGGCATTTATGAAAACAAGGATTTCCCCGGTTGCATGCCGAGCTCCGCAATTTCTTCCCTGTGAGATATTCTGCCTTTTTCCATTTTCATTCGAAATCAGAATATCGCTTTTCGCTAATGCAATCGGAATCGTGGAATCTTTGCTTCCTCCGTCCGAAATTATGATTTCCAGATTATATTTATTTTTAAGATCCGGATTATTGATCTGTTCGAGCAACTGCGGAAGAAGTTTTTCTTCATTCAGGGTTGGGATAATTATACTGTATTTCAATAATAAATCCTTGACTAAAAACAAAAAACGAAAAATGCAGCATCAGGGGAAACTCTTATCCCCGGCATCGGAAAATGGATGTAATTAAGCGTATTCTTCAGGAACTGCCATCCTTTTCCATACAGCGGGATTTCTTCAGCATCGATGTCAAGGGCAATATAGAATTCTCTTGTACCTCCCCCGCTTCCATCAAGGTCCTTTACCCCCATACCAGCCGATAACATTAAAAAAGAGGGCCAATACTGGCTTAGATTGTCTGGTAAAAGGTTTTTTACTCTAAAACTTAACCAGTACTTCTGTCCTTCATAGTCGTCAATCATGTTTCCCCCGCGGTGTTTTCCCTCCAGGAGTTCATTTGACGGAATGTAACTGAATCTAGGAATGAAATTTTTCAGATAAGGCACATAATACTGCCCCAGCGTATATGCAGCACCAAGAAAATCCCCGGTTGCATCACCCGGACTGAAGCCCCAGTCGGGACCGTATCCGTCCTCTATCTCAACATATAATTCAAAAAGAAACGAAGCCAGGCTGCCGTAAATTGCTGCATCTTCAGAATTAATATTGCCTGCCTCGAGCCCGGAAGAAAATGCGTGTGCAAGTAAACTGCCGGCGTAAAAATGTCCGATTTTGTCTATCCCAAGAGCATAATAACTATCATTCACAAAATGGAATGCCTGCCTCTGATCTTTCCACCATGCATTTCTCTGATAAATATGCACTGCTATCCCGGATCCAAGAAATATTCCGCCAACACCTGCCAGTACCGGATAATTGATCTCTGTTTCCAGAGGATCGTAATCAGCATACTGAGTATAATTCCAGCTGTTTTCACCTCCTGCAGTAACGGATCGTGAAGAAACAGGAACCCTGAACTTATCAACACCCACTGGTATTACAGGATGTTCCTTTTCTCTCAGGACTAAAAGAGTATCTTCCTGAGCCGAGATATTTGAAGAAATAATAACCAGTATACAGAAAAGTATTCTCATCTGGACATCAAGCTTCCGGTTTCATTTGCGGGAAAAAGATAACATCTCTTATCGAGCTTTGATTCGTGAGCAGCATTACCAGACGATCTATACCAATACCCAATCCTGCAGTTGGAGGCATACCATATTCAAGCGCTCTCAGAAAATCTTCATCCCTCTGGTGAGCTTCCTGATCCCCGGCCTCCCTCATTCTGGACTGATCCTCAAATCTCTGCCTCTGGTCAAGAGGATCATTAAGTTCCGAAAAAGCATTGCAGATTTCCTTGCCCCCGACATATCCCTCAAACCTTTCTACCAGGCCTTCTTTACTGCGATGCCTTTTTGCCAACGGCGACAGCTCAACCGGGTAATCGATTATAAAAGTCGGCTGAATTAATTCGGGCTGTACAAGAGTACTGAATATTTCGTCAATAATCCCGGCCTTCGTATCATCAGCAGATGTTTCAATTCCCTTCCCGCGGGCAGCGCCTTTTAATTCGTCAATTGAAGCTGATAGAATATCCATACCGGTTTTCTCCCTGATCGATTCGACCATCGATAACCGACGCCATGGTACACTGAAATTTATATTTAATCCATTATACTCAAAATCAATTTTACCAAACACCTCCATTGAGATCTCGTACAACATTTGTTCTACAAACTGCATCATCCATTCATAGTCTTTATAAGGGACGTACAATTCCATCATTGTAAATTCAGGATTATGGGTACGGTCCATTCCTTCATTCCGGAAATCTTTTGATATTTCATAAACACCGTTAAATCCACCCACTATCAAACGCTTCAGATAGAGCTCATCTGCGATCCTCAGATAAAGTGTTGTATTCAAGGCATTATGATGGGTAAGGAATGGTCTCGCTGCCGCACCTCCGTAAATGGGCTGTAAAACCGGTGTTTCAACTTCAAGATATCCCCGGCTGTCAAGGAACTTTCTCATCGATGACACAATACGGCTGCGCTTAATAAATGTATCTCTTATCTCCGGATTGACAATTAGATCAACATACCTCTGCCGGTATCTGAGCTCTTTATCGGCAAACTGGTCGAATATTATTTTATTTCCCTGCTCATCCGTAACTTCTTTTGCAATCGGCAGCGGTCTTAACGATTTTGAAAGCAGCTTCAGTTCTCTGACATGGACCGATATTTCACCGGTTTTTGTTTTGAATACATATCCTGTAACACCGATTATGTCTCCGATATCCAGAAGTTTAAATGCATCGTATGACTCTCCGATATCATCCTTTTTTAAATAAATCTGGATTCTCCCTTTGTCATCCTGGATATGAGCGAAGGAAGCCTTTCCCATCCTCCTGATTGTCATGATTCTGCCGGCAATGCTTACACTGGTATCTTCACCGTCCCTGAAATTATTTAAAATCCACTCCGAGCTGCTGTTTACATCAAATGAATAAGGGAAAGGTTCGAATCCTTTTGCTTTCAGTTCTTCTAATTCTTCAAATCTTCTTTTAATAAGTACATTAAGATCCTGTTGATTATTTTCCACTTATTTCTCCTGTTATTTTCTTGAAAAATTAGCAAGCCGAAGGCATACAAGGTCCTGAATGTTTTCAGCAAGTTTCACCGGAACATTAAAGTTGTTTGCAACCATCGTAAAAACTACTGGTTCATTATCTGCAGTTATTGCATATCCGCTCAAGCTTCTGGCGAAGCCAAGGAAGCCTGTCTTTGCTCTTATTCTTCCTTCCGCCCTGGAATTCTTAAGTCTTCTTGCCATAGTCCCGTCAACTCCGGCAATGGGAAGTGAGTTGTAAAACGGCACGTACTGCCCGTTGTTGTACATATATGTAAGTAATGCGATTATCTGTTTAGGCGTTACAAGGTTTAACCTCGACAATCCGCTCCCGTCCACCATTACCATACTTTCAGGATTGATTCCCATTTTTTCAAAAACTTCCTTACACGCTTCAACGCCATTCTCATAACTTCCATAATTCTTTATTTCCAACCCGATTGTCTTCAGCAGCTGTTCAGCATAAAAATTCTGGCTGCTTTTATTAATTGCCTTAACAATATCTTTGAGCGAAACCGAGTAATGGGTGAAAAGTTTTTTCATGCGGCTGTAATCTACAATACCTGAAATGTCATCGATATCCATAGGGTAACCCCTTACGGAAATACCCCTTTCTTCAAGTACATCCTTTAGAATAACCATGGAGTATTGGGTCGGATTATTTATAGTGCAGAACGACTTAACAGTATCGGTCCCTTCACGTATTGTTCCAAATACGTTTATAACATTCGTCCCCCTTTCCCGGTATACATCTATCGAGGTTACAGAGTCAGGGGATACCACTTTAACATTATTTAGAAGAATAACATAGCTTGTTGAAGGAGCTATCTTAATCTTTGAAGTATGTTCATTTTTGTCATAAACTACTGTAATATCAATGCAGTTATCATTAAAGCTGACAGCACTGGAGGGAGCAGCAAACCAGGAACTTTCATAATCCCATGACCATCCGCTCCCGAGTCCGCGGTCTTCAAAACTGTTATCATCACCTATTATATTTCCGGCAATCTCGTCAATCCCCATTTCAGAAAGCGAATCTGCCCACTGCTTGAAGACAGAATATATATCATTATTATAAAACCTGCCGCTGATTGTCGGATCACCGGAACCCTGTATAATGAGATCACCGCGCAGCAGAGAGCCGTCAATTTCACCGGAGGAATAAATGGGCGTTTCGTACCGGAAGTCACTCCCGAGAGTAAGCAGTCCGGCAGCAGTGGTAAAAAGTTTCATGTTTGAAGCGGGAATAAAGAGTTTGTCCTCATTCCTCTTGAAAAAGTATTCTCCAGTCTGAAGGGACTGAATTACAACCCCCCAGTTGGCATTGCTGAAATTCACGTCATTGAAAATGTCATCAATCTGTGTCCAGAATTCTTTTAATGTTGATTGTTGACCTGTACTGACGGTATCCTGGGCGAAAGCGCTTAAATTTATTATTAAAGAAACTACGACAATTGTTATTTTATTTCCCATAAGCCTTCAATAGTCCGTTAACTTCATAATCCGTTAAAATCCTGTATTTACCCTTCGGAATATCGGAAGATATTCCTGCAAAACTTTTCCTGTTTAGTGCAATAACCCTGTATCCCAGAGCTCCGAACATATTTTTGATGAAGTGATTTCTTCCTTCAACCGATGTTACCTCTATTGATTTGTTATCTTTTCGGACTGAGGCGATTTCATTGAACTTTCCCCTGCCTGATTCAAGAAAAATTCCTTTCAGCAATCTGCTGCGGTCTTCATGAAGCAGGGGCTTGTCAAGTTTGACCTCGTAAACACGGGGAACATTGTTTTTCGGATGTGTGAGGAGGTTTGCAAAGCCGCCGTCATTGGTTATGAATAAAACTCCGGTGGTGTTGTAGT
>DJMM01000078.1 GCA_002435365.1 Ignavibacteriales bacterium UBA6490 | reverse complement strand
TGAATTTTAATGTTGGTGATATTATTTATCAAAAAATAGATAAAATAACTGAACAGTTCGCGGTAAATGGACGCTGCCCTGCGGTAATAAAAATAACCGGCAGAACAGAAAACAATGGCATATAAAAAAACAGGGACCAGCATCCTGGAGTATAATCCTGAAAGCAGGATTACAACAGATAGAATTAAGATTATTGCCTCAGGCAACGATCTACTGTGTGAAGTTTTTATTTTTTCGGGGGACGAAATATTTCTGCACAGAATATCGCCAATAATAGTTCCCGGAATAACTATGAACAGATACTGATGATAGTATATTTTAAACAGCCAGGGGATCTGAAAATTATTCCATAAATAATTTACCCAGCTTCCATCCACACCGGCAGAAAGCCGCACCGCTATAAGAATACCTAAAAATCCTATCCGCAGTAAAATATTATTCTGTGTGAAAAGCCAGATTATCGAGCCGGACACGGCAACGTTTGCCAGAACCAGAATTATAATATCACTTCTGTAAACTGAGAAGCCGGAACCGTCAGGATATTTAATGAAAAACAGAATCAGTAAAATTCCCAGCACACCTGCCGATCTTAATAAATATTTGTACCTGGTCCTGAATGTCAGCGGCAGACGGGTAAATACCAGTCCCAGCAGTACAAAGCCTAAAATGGCGGTAAGGTTTGTGTAAATATCCGGATCGGAACTCATTACAGTGGGACGCAGGTGTTCGATTACAATAGCAAACACTGCCAGCGATAATCCTCTTTTAATGATGTTAATAATAATTTTATACCTGGACCATCCTTTTTGAAGCTGTTTTTTTATTGCAAACGGAAAAGCAGCACCCATTGCAAAAAGAAATGCCGGGAATACAAGGTCAACCCAGGAAATACCGGGAAGCAGCGGATTGAATTGATGAGAAGGCGGAGGATTCTGAGCATGGTACATCCAACCCGGCAGGCTGCCGAATGGAATCCTGCTGGAAAGTATCATTCCAAGAATTGCGATGCCTCTCAGGGCATCGAGAGCAAGGGATCTGCTCTCTTTTTCAGTTACACCGGGTAATTTTTCCATTCATTTCAGTTTTATCGTACTTAAACTAATGAAACCGGAGAAAAAAATAAAATAGGAAAAATTCTGGGGGACGGGCAGGTAAACCGGTCTCAATTGTTATAAAAATGACTTTACCGCCATTCTTCCTGATGCAATCTTTCGTACAGAATAATCTGCCCTGGTTGGTAACCTGATCCCATTCTGATCCAGGTCTAACCCGATTCTAACCTGATTCTAACCTGATTTTTGTGAGGTTAGAATCAGTCCTTATTCAGGTTGAATTTGGTAAAAATCAGGAAAGGAAGTACAAAAGCATTTATAGAAGGGAATTATGGATCAAATAATGAATTTTATTGAACATTTGCCTCAAAGTTATAAGGCTATTCCGGATGGGGAGAATTGTGGTCATTCATATACGCATAAATTGATTATATTTATTAAAAACAGTAATTTTTAAGTTCATATTTAATATAATTTTGAACAGGAGAATACAGATGAAGCTTAAATCATTTAAGAATGAGCCGCTTACAGATTTCACTAAGCATTCAAATCTTAAAAAGCAGAAAGATGCCTTAAAGAAAGTCCGCAAACAGCTTGGAAAAACTTATGAACTGATGATTGGTGGTAAGAAGTACAGGACTGAAAACATTTTCAACTCATATAATCCATCAAACAAAACAGAAATAGTTTCCTCTTTTTATAAGGGTAATGCAGAACTTGTAAATCTGGCAGTTGAAACTGCATTTAAAAAATTTGATGAATGGAAAAATGTACCGGCTGAGGAAAGAGTAAAGATAATTATCAAAGCCGCAAAATTAACAAGGGAAAGAAAATTTGAAATTAATGCATGGATGATACTTGAGGCGGGTAAAAATTATGTTGAAGCTGATGCCGATACTGCTGAAGCAATAGATTTTATGGAATTTTACGGACGTGAAATGCTCCGTTATTCCGGCAAACAGCCAATAACCCCCGTTCCCGGTGAAAAAAATGAATTATCCTATATTCCGTTGGGAGTAGGTGTGGTTGTGCCACCGTGGAATTTCCCGTTTGCCATTCTGGTGGGAATGTCCTCTGCAGCAATAGTTTCCGGGAATACAGTTGTTCTTAAACCGTCGAGCGATACACCGATGATGGGAAAGGTATTTTACGATATAATGAAAGACGCCGGGCTTCCCGACGGAGTTCTTAATTTTCTTCCCGGAAGCGGAGGCGAAGTTGGGGACAACCTGGTTGGGCATCCGAAAGTCAGGTTTATTTCTTTTACCGGCTCCATGGAAGTAGGAATACATATAAATGAGCTTGCCGCAAAAGTACAGCCCGGACAAATCTGGCTGAAGAGGGTGGTTGCAGAAATGGGAGGCAAGGACAGTATTGTTGTCGACAGCGAAACCAATGTGGATGAAGCCGTGCAGGGTGTTGTTGCTTCCGCGTTTGGTTACCAGGGTCAGAAATGTTCGGCATGCTCAAGAGCCATCGTTGATAAATCGATCTACAATGAATTTGTTTCCAAATTAAAAGCCGAAGTTGAAAAAATTCAGGTAGGACCTGCAGAAGAAAATTACAGGATGGGTCCGGTAGTAAGTGCAAATGCAGAAAGGGGAATAGTTGAATATATTAATATTGGTAAAGGGGAAGGCAGATTAATCACCGGCGGAGATAAACTTCCATTAGACGGTTATTACCTGCGTCCAACTGTAATTGCAGATATTGACCCGATGGCAAAAATTTCACAGGAAGAGATATTCGGACCGGTACTTGCAGTTATTAAATCTTCCAATTTTGATGAGAGTATCAAAATTGCAAATAACACAAGGTACGGACTAACCGGTGCTGTTTACACCAATAACCGCAAGAAACTTGAAAAAGCGAAAAAAGAATTATTTATCGGTAATCTTTATTTTAACAGGAAATGTACCGGTGCTCTGGTCGGTGGCCATCCGTTCGGAGGATTTAATATGTCCGGTACTGATTCTAAAGCGGGCGGACGTGATTATCTCCTTCTGTTCCTCCAGGCAAAACTGATGAGCGAAAAAATAAAAGGAAAAAAATAAAGAACAGTGCGGCATGAAGCCAAATAACTTAATAATAAAGACAGGTATTAAATGAAAATACATGAGTATCAGGCAAAAGAGATCCTGAAAAAATTTGGTGTTCCCGTACAGGACGGAATTGCCATTAAAGATATGTCGGAATTTGATGATGCAGTAAGCAACCTTAAAAGCAGGGGTATAAATCAGTTCGTGGTTAAATCCCAGATCCATGCCGGCGGAAGAGGAAAGGGAAAATTATTTAATCCTTCGAATCCCGATGAGCTGGTTTTGGAAGGAGGGGTTAAATTTACGACCTCTGAGGAGAAGGCAAAAGACTATGCTCAAAAAATGCTTGGAAATCTTCTTGTTACACATCAGACCGGAAAAGAAGGAAAGATAGTAAAAACACTTTTCATCACCGAAGGTCTGGATTATAAAAGAGAATTCTACCTTGGCATTCTGCTGGACAGGTCTGTTTCAAAAAATGTTATTATGGCATCAACCGAAGGCGGTGTTGAAATTGAAAAAGTGGCAGCAGAAACTCCCGAGAAAATTCTTAAGGAATGGATTGATCCGGGACTCGGGCTCCAGGTTTATCAGGCCAGAAAATTAGCATTTTCGCTTGGTCTTGAGGGTGATTCATTCAAGAGTTTTGTGAAATTTATTTCTCTACTTTACAAAGCTTACGAACAAACAGATGCGTCCCTGCTTGAAATCAACCCGCTGATACTTACAAATGACGATAAGATAGTTGCTCTTGATGCAAAGATGAATTTTGATGACNNATTTTATCGGACCGGAATGTAAAAGCCATCCTGATAAATATATTCGGCGGAATTGTGCGCTGTGACCGTGTTGCACAAGGAGTAATTGATGCAGCTACCGAAATGAACATACATGTACCTGTTGTGGTCAGACTGGAAGGTACTAATGCCATGGAAGCGGCTGAACTGTTAAGTGCTTCCGGAATGAACTTTATGGTAGCAAAAAGTCTAAAGGAAGCTGCCGAAAAGGTAACTTCAGTGCTTAAAAAATAAAAAAAACGCACTTTTTTAAGAGCTGTACAATGAATTGCCGCTTTGTACAGCTTTTTCTACTCACAACGGAATCTACTCTTAAATATTAATCTTGATTTTCAGGTTTAATAGTAATACATTTTTTTCCGGAAATACAAATCCTTTGGAGAAGTGGCTTAATGTCGTTATATGACGCAGATTTCAATGAAAATGACAATTTTTCGATTGAAGATAATATTGAAGAAGAAATTAAAAAATGCAGGGAGCTTATAAATTCAGGAAATATTTATGGATCGACAGAAATAATTGAAGAAGTTATCCAGGTTTGTATAGATAGTGATAGAAACGCTGAAGGATTGTTTTTTGTAAACGAGCTCATAAATATCTTTCCTTACAATTCCGATTACTGGCTTAAAAAGGGGATGCTTCTAAGCAACAATTTCAACTATTCCGATGCACTGGCCTGTTTTCAGAAGGCTCTTACACTTAATCCCGCCGATGCTGAAATATTTATTGAAAGAGCATCTGCCGAGGAAAGCATAGGTCTTCTGAACAATGCTGTCGATTCTCTGAAAACGGCAATACATCTTGACCCCATGAGTGAGGATGCTTATTTCGATCTTGGTTATATTTATCAGAAACAGGAAAAATATCCTGAGGCAATCGAATGCTTCAGGAAAGCCGCGGAGCTTGACTCATCATTGGACGATGCACAGTTTGAAATAGGTTTCTGCTATGAACGGTTATCGGAATATCAGAAAGCGCTTGAATATTATGAAAGGTACATTGACCTGCAGCCGTATAATATAAACGGCTGGTATAATAAAGGTGTAGTTCTTGGCAAGATGAACAAAATTGAAAGCGCACTTGACAGTTATGACCTTGCTCTTGCAATCAATGAACATTTTGGTCAGGCCTGGTTTAATAAAGGTAACATTCTTGCAGATCTGGGGAGGCACGAACAGGCCATCGAATGTTTTAAGAAAGCATTTGCGATTGATCCTTCGGATGATGCCAGCTGTTATAATATAGCTAATGTTTTTGAGGAAACAGGGGATCTTACGAATGCCATTAAATATTACACCGAAACTATTAAAATAAACAGTGACTCCTATGAAGCGTTTCTGGCAAGAGGTTACTGTTATGATTCAGTAGGGAAGTATCAGCTTGCACTGAAGGATTTTAACAGGGCCATCTCGCTATCCGGTGAAAACTTTGAAGCCTGGTATGCCAAGGCGGATCTTGAATACTCCCTGGGCAGGTTAACCGAAGCGATCACCAGTTACAGAAACGCACTTAAAATTGAACCGACAAATTACAATATATGGTTTAATATTGCAGAGACATATCTTGAAACGGGGAACTGGCTTGAAGCTCTCGATGCTTTTTCCAGGTGCATTACACTGAATCCTTCTGATGCGGATGCCCTCTATGGTATTGCAAAAGTTAATTTTATTCTAAGCCGTACACAGGAAGCAGTTGAGTGCCTGAAAAAAGCTTTCTCCCTGGATCCTGAAATTGAAAAGGACTTTGCCAGTGATTATCCGGAAATTCGTTCCAGTAAACTTTTCAGAAAGCTTTTGGGAGAAATCTGAAGTTAGTCACATTTCATTTTTTCCTTTTTATCTAAGTTTTGGAATGCAATATCAATTGGTGGACAAGCGTTAATGAAAAATTCCTTTTATGCTAATACAGAGATAATAGGGTTGATAGGTCACCCCATTAAACACTCCTATTCTCCGTTTATTCATAACATTACAATTGAGCTGAAAAAGCTTGATTATATATACCTGCCGTTTGATGTACCTGCAGCGAGTCTTAAAAATGCTCTAAAGGGAATGATTGCGCTGGGAATCAAGGGTTTTAATGTTACTATACCCCATAAGGAAACTATTATCGGGTTTTTGAATGAAATCTCTGAAGAGGCTGCTGCAATTGGTGCAGTTAACACTATTGTTAATGATCATGGAAAACTTCTCGGGTATAATACAGACATAAATGGTATCTATGAAACTCTGGTTCCTTACAAGGAGGAGATTTCGGGAGGCGATATATCGGTTGTGGGTTCCGGCGGTGGCGCACGTTCGGTTATATATACCCTGATAAAATTTTTCAAACCGGGAAAAATCCACATAATTAACAGAAATGAGCAGAGGGCAGAATCGTTAAAAAGATATTTCCAGGATAAAATTAAATTTACAGATTTCAAGACTCACGAATTATTTCCGCATAATCTTGTTGATGTATTCGGCAGTTCCAAATTAATTATCAATGCAACACCCGTAGGTATGTTTCCGAATGTTGATGATGTAATAACACCTTTGCAAAGTTCGTTCAATAAAAATCAGATTGTATTTGATCTGGTTTATAATCCGGCCCAGACCAAACTGCTGAAGATGGCATCGATAAGCGGGGCCGTTACACTTGACGGGTTAAAAATGCTGGTTCACCAGGCTGCCAAATCATTTGAACTGTGGACCGGTGAAGACCTGCCAATAGAGCAGCTTCATAAATCACTGCAGCTTGTTATAAGCGATTAATTGGAACCGGCCTTCCTGCAAATTCTCCTAAAAAGACAGGTATTTCACATTGTTTTTTTAACATCAAAGGTATATATTTGTTGACGTTTTTTTTGAAATTATGCGCCCGTAGCTCAATTGGATAGAGCATCAGCCTTCTAAGCTGAGGGTCAGTGGTTCGAATCCACTCGGGCGTACGAGTGGTAAGCCCAAAACCTGTCTTCCACATACAGGTTCAATCTACTTTTGTAATCGATTATGATTAATAATCGGGGCGTAGCGTAGCCCGGTTCATCGCGCCTGCTTTGGGAGCAGGAGGTCGCAGGTTCGAATCCTGCCACCCCGACNNCCCATCGTCTAGTGGTTAGGACATAGCCCTTTCACGGCTGTAACAGGGGTTCAAATCCCCTTGGGGTCACTTATAAGCCTTAAATTCGAATGAGTTTAAGGCTTTTTTTATTTGACAGAGGAACTTTATTATTTCAGAATTCTGTACGATAGTTATTTATAATTATAGTTAAATCTTAATTATATTATTTTTAATAGTTTTATAATTTATCAATCTTGGTGAGGGTAATACAAGAAAGATAGCTGCGGCTTGTAGGGAAAATCATGCTATAAAAATATTGGCAGATCTAAAACAAACCCGATCTCTGCATCATTCATCACAAAAGATTATAACGTAGTACAGTGTAATAATTGCAAATTATATTTATCTCACCTCTTAACATGTAATAGGTTTTAATTCAACCTCCCTTAATTTCTTAATAGATAATCTGGACTTTAATGCAAATGAAATAAGAAACTTTGGAAGAAAATTNNCCCAGTCTAATTTCAGTCTTGATGCATATAAAACATTTCTGCAGAATCATCAGAATATGGTAACGCAGGATCTTCTGCAAATGTATCCTGCCGGAATTTTTTCGGCGGATATAAATGCGGCTTATGACGATGCATTGTATTTTGACAGCATAAATGCAAAGTATAATCTGACCCCGCACGAGAAAAGTCTAATTAATGCTAACGGCTTTATGGTTACCGAAAGAATTTCAAGAAATACTTTCGGTCTGTCTTTTATGGAAATTTTCCATCAGGACCTGCCGATTTATGTATCAACGGATGCCATTCTGCATGCACTGCACATGTCCTATGACCGGATTCTCAAAGATGTGGAGCTGGGGCTTCTCATCCAGCAGAGTGAAGCTATTGTTAATCAGATGCATGCACAAATACCGCAGCTGGCAGTACGCTATTCATCAAATCCTGTGATGATTGAAAGAGTAAAAGATGTTGATGTATTTCTGACTGTCGCAAGAAAACTTTTTAATTCAGGCGCCGCACCCTATTATCCTTATAACCAGTCTCTCAGTAACTATTATTATAATAAGGCGGTTGCAGCAACCGGAATGAATAGTGAATTTATTTTTGCTGCAAACTGCAGAAAAGTTGACTGGAGCCAGTTCCAGCCTCGCGGACATTATGTAGATGAGATGCATCCCGAGCTTGCGGATTATTTCCGGGCAATGATGTGGCTGGGCAGGATAGAACTCTACCTGATGGCTCCTAAAAATGTTTATCCGATATGCTTAGCCGATTTTTACGACGTACAGCGTCAGACAATCATGACCTTTCTATTAAAAGAATTGTATGAATTATCGGGTGTTGCTTCGCAGGTAACTTCTACAGAAGAAATTCTCAGATTCTTTGTCGGAGAATCGGATAATGTAACCATGCCTGATCTCTTTTACCTGCAGCAGGCTTTACAGTTTACTTATGCTGACGCGCTGCTGGACAGTGTGAAAATGGCGGAGTTCCAGGATACCCTTGCCAATCAGTCCTTCGCGTATCAGAAAATTCTGTCACAGGTGCTGTATTCCAACCCGATGTCTCCTGATTCAATTGTTCCGGCATCTGCTTTTTTAATGTTCGGCCAGCGATTCGTTATCGATTCCTATGTGATGGCAACTGTGGTCTATGACCGGATCAAGTATAATGGATTTAAGATCTGCAGATTGTTCCCTTCAACCCTCGATCCCATGTTTGCGATCGGAAATGATGCTGCCGGTCAGCTGCTTATCCCTGAACTGAATGAGTATAAATATGCTAGCAACCTGGCAGGACTTAGATACCTTGTTGACTCTTATGACCAGGAATTCTGGCAAAGCAGTATTTATAACAGCTGGCTTTATAGTATTAAAGAACTCAATCCTCCTTCAGAAAGAAACAATCTTCCGCCCTTTATGCAGACCGCTGCCTTCTGGCAAAAGCAGCTTAATACGCAGCTTGCTTCATGGACACAACTGCGGCATGACAATCTGCTTTATGCAAAACAATCCTATACCGGCGGAACTATCTGTTCATTTCCGTACACATATATCGAACCATTTCCTGAATTTTATGGTGCGTTAAAAACATTAGGCGTTAACGGAAAAACAAAATTCCAGCTAATAAATTTCCCCGACCCGACTATTAAACAGCAGGTACTTAATTATTTTAACGATCTGAAAAATATATCAGATACATTAAAATCAATTTCTGAAAAAGAACTCTCCGGCATTCCATATTCGGCGGGCGAGATCGATTTTCTGCAAAAAGTAATTTATGATACTTATCCCGGAAGCGGCATACCTCCATATGCAGGATGGTACCCCCGATTATATTATAATGATCCGATGGGGGAGGATGCTCTTTTTAAGCAAAATTATATTGTAGCGGATGTTCATACTGTACCCACTAACTGCAGTGGCGGTTCATTGGGTGCCGTGGTGCATGTGGGCACAGGTCCAATTAATTTAGGTGTTTTCATTGCAGAAGTACCGGGCAATATTAAAGTTGCTTTCATCGGTCCTGTTTACAGTTACTACGATTATACTACGCTGAATTATCAGAGATTGACCGACCAGGACTGGGAAGCCACCTATTTGTTGCAGTCGCTTCGGCCAAATTGGGTGAATATATTTCTTGCTGATTCTTCAGGCAACAGCAGGGGTCCTGGTGCACAGTTGATAACAGCAGTGGAGAACCAGGATAATTTTCCCCCGGAAGAATTTCTGGTTGTAAAAAATTATCCGAATCCGTTTAATCCATCGACCACTATATCTTTCACAGTTCCGAACAACATGGCATTTATGTCGACAGACATTACTATATTTAATATCCAGGGAGAAGCTGTAAGAAATCTGTTTAACGGAGAACTGCCGCAGGGCAATTATCTTATAAAGTGGGATGGAAAAAATGAAGCCGGAAACCAGGTATCCAGCGGAATTTACCTTTGTAAATTGACTATCGGCTCTAATTTTGCCACAAGCAAGATGACATTAATTAAATAAGAGGAAATAAATTGAAGATTGCGGTTACCGGCGGTATTGGCGGAGGTAAATCCTCCTTTTGTAAATTCATTGCTGAAAAAGGTTTACCTGTCTTAAGTGCAGATGATGTGGCAAAAGATATTATGAAGAACAAAAAAGAGGTTAAGGAAAAGATTGTTAAGGCATTCGGAAAGGAAGCTTATATCAAAAGTAAACTTAACAACCAGTTCCTTGCTAAAAAGGTTTTCAGCTCGCCGGTTAACGTAAAGAAAATAAATTCGATTGTCCATCCTGCTGTTATAACTGAGCTTGAGAAGATGATGAAGGCCTCGCTTAAGAAAAACAGTGCGGTGTTTGTGGAAGCCGCGCTGATCTATGAAGCGAAGATGGAAAGCATATTTGATTATGTGGTACTGATAACCGCTGATGAGGAAGTAAAGAAAAAGCGGCTGAAGAGCCGCGGAGTAACCGCAGCGGAATATAATAAACGGAAATCAAACCAGATACCGGATGATAAGAAAAGAAAAAAATCTGATTTCGTTTTTGAGAACAACGGGAAGCCGGAGGATCTGAAGCTGAGAGCAGAGATTTTCCTTAAACTTATCGGCATCTGAAAATTCGGTCATGAAATTAAAGAAAAGTCCCAAATGCCTGAATAATAGGCAGATGGGACTTTCTTTTAAGGTTTTTTTATTATTTAATATTCTTCTCCTTTAAAACTTTTCCGATTATACTGCACTTCTTTTCCAAATCCTACTGCGCAGTATTTTTATCTGATCCGTCTGAAACATTTAAGAGGCATAACTGCCCTGCAGTCCGCTTTTTCCTATTCCATTATTTCAGGAGTTTACAGGGATTGATTACAGGAAATGCATTAGAATCCGGGTAAAAAGAGGTATAAATAAGGAAAATACTCAAAATGGGTCCTGAACTTAGTCAGTACCTCACCCGGACTGGTTCTAATGTGAGTCTATTCTAATAAAAATGGGAACAGAATCGGATCAGGTCAGGATCAGAACGGGATTAGAATAAGGTCAGCTCCCCAATCAGAACCGCATCAGTACACAAAATGATATCTATTTAGCCATAATTTCTGATTAATATCAATTGACCCTGTTCATCTATTTTATAAACAATCTTTAATATTCATTAATAAAATTGCTTTATAGAATGCATCAGCATATTTTTGAATGTTATTTTTTTAGGAGTTCTAACGTGTCGTTCTTTAACAGTCTAATTGTATCTGCGGTTCAGATAATGCCTAAACCGGTGGTCGGTTTTTTCTCGAAAAAATATATTGCTGGAGAAACTATTGAAGATGCTATTGATTATGTGAAAAAGTTAAATACAAGGGGAATTCATGCTACAATGGATGTACTTGGGGAATCCGTTCAAAATATACCCGAAGCCCTTGATGCAAAAAATAAAGCGCTTGAGGTGCTGATTAACATATCCAAACATAATCTTCTGGCCAATTTATCAATTAAACCAACCCAGATGGGGCTTGGCATAAATGAGGATTTTGCCTACGACCAGGTTAAAGAACTGGTTGAAAAAGCCGCCTCTTTCAATAATTTTGTGCGCATCGATATGGAGGATTCACCTTTTACTGATGCAACTTTCAGACTTTTCAGAAGATTGAAAGAAAATTATGGTAATGTTGGGGTCGTCATACAATGTTATCTTAAAAGATCATATAGTGATGTAGCTGAACTGAACAAATTGGGTACCAATTACAGGCTCTGTAAAGGTATTTACATCGAACCGGCAGCTATTGCAATCAAGGAGAAACAGGCTATAAGGGATAATTATCTCAAAATTCTTGAACTTATGTTTAAAGAAGGTAATTATGTGGGCATTGCCACTCACGATGAATATCTTATTAATAAATCGTATGAATTAATTAAAAAAATGGATATTCCAAAAGATAAATTCGAATTCCAGATGCTGCTAGGGGTAAGGGAAGATCTGCGTGAGAAAATAAACCGCGATGGCTATAAAATGAGAATTTATGTACCTTTCGGCAAAGACTGGTATCCCTATTCAATCAGAAGATTAAAAGAAAATCCGCAGGTAGCAGGGCATATATTTAAGGCATTGTTCACATTTAAGTAAATTATGAATGTATTAGGTATCGAGAGCTCTTGCGATGAAACATCTGTTGCTGTAATAAGGAATAATGAACTAAGAGCTAATTTAATTTCCTCCCAGGATTTTCATAATAAATTCGGCGGCGTTGTTCCTGAATTATCAAGCAGGGCTCATATACAGATTGTTCTGCCACTGCTTAAAGAGGCTCTTGAAAAATCGGATTTGAAACTTCAGGATATCGACCTTGTAACTGCTACTGCGGGTCCGGGATTAATTGGTGCACTTCTTGTCGGATTAACCTTTGCAAAGGGATTAGCTTATTCAGCCGGCAAGCCATTTATCGGTGTTAACCATATTGAGGGTCATATCTTTTCCGGATTCCTTATGAAGGAAAAACCGGAATTTCCATACCTGGCGCTTGTAGTTTCGGGGGGACATACTCTGCTGCTTCTGGTTAAAAGCTATACTGAAATAATCAGACTTGGTACAACCGTTGATGATGCGGCAGGGGAAGCTTTCGATAAAGTTTCAAAGTTGATCGGATTGGGATATCCGGGCGGACCCAAAATTCAGGCAGCTGCCCTGAATGGAAATCCTGATGCAATAAAATTTCCGATTGCTGAATTAAAAGAACCGTTAAATTTTTCTTTCAGCGGATTNNATATACGATATTGCCGCATCCTTCCAGAAAACAGTTGTAAAAACTTTGACAAGGAACCTGGAAGCTGCAATCAAGAAATTCAATGTAAATTCAATTTCTATCGCAGGGGGAGTTGCTGCAAACAGTAATTTGAGAACAGCAGCAGCAGGGCTTGCCGAAAAATATAATAAAAGCATTATTATTCCTTCAATGGAATTCTGCGGTGATAATGCCGCCATGATAGCATACAGGGGATTGACTCTGTATAATGAAGGAATACGTCACTCTCTGGATTTTAATCCTTTTCCCGGTATCCCCGACAACTATTTTACGGTATTAACCTAAACAATTATTTTTCTTATCTTTAACCTGCACGATTATAAAAGAAGGAATAGATATAATGTTTCCGGATGATAAAAAATTACAGCTCGAGAAACTGAGAGCTGATGTGGATGTTATTGATAAAAAACTTGCCGCTATCCTGGACAGCAGGATGGAAAAATCCTCTGCCATTGGTTTATTAAAAAAAGAGCTTGGCATGGACCTGCATTCGCCGGATAGGGAAAAATATATATTGAATAATATTACAGCCGTATCTCTTGAGTTTATTTCAAGTGAATCGCTTAAGAAGATCTTTCGTATTATCATTGATGAATCACTTGCCCTTCAGGCCCGGGAATATGAGGAAAGAAACTCTGATGAAGAGTGAAAGGGGAAGTAAATATTTAAGGCGAGGTGAAATAATAATTCTGTCAGCAGTTTTCCTTGCTGTACTGGGATTGTTATACTACACTTTTTTTACCCCTAATTACTACCGCAAACAAGCTCCCGTGAAGTTTGAAATTAACCGTGGTGAATCATTAAACAGCGTTGCTGACAGGCTGTATGATCTGGAAATTATTCCTTCAAAATCAAATATGAGAATTGCCGCTTTTATTTACGGAGCTGAAAAAAGAATAAGGGCTGCACGATATTATATTCCTGACGGCTTAAGTTATCTTGATTTACTTGACCTGTTCATCAAGGGGGAAGCAGAATTCCTTAGGTCGGTGAAGATATTTAATGGAATGACTACTGAGCTGATAGCATCCAGGATGAGAACTGATTTACTTGTTGACTCTGCGGAATTTATCAAATCTGTTTCAGACGATAGTCTGGCTGAGCTTATCGGACCGGGCCTTAAATCATTGAACGGATTTCTGCTTCCCGGCGAATATTATTTTTATGAAAAAAGCAGTCCTGCCGAGATACTTGCAAAATTTGTCGAAGAATTTAATAAATTTGTAAGCGATTCCTTAACGGGAAGAGTAAAAGCAAGGGGGCATTCCTTAAATGAATTAATGACAATAGGTTCAATAATTGAAGGTGAAACAAATAGTAAAGATGAAATGCCGTTGATTGCAGGTGTATATTACAACAGGCTTAAAATAGGAATGAGGCTCCAGGCTGATCCCACCATCCAGTATCTCTTAAAGAGCTGGAGGAGACTTACATATAAAGATCTGAGGATTGATTCGCCGTTTAATACTTACAAGTATGCCGGACTGCCGCCCCATCCGATAAATAATCCCGGTAAAAATGCTATTATGGCAGCTTTTAATCCTGCTGAGCATAAGTATCTTTATTTCGTTGCCGATACACTGGGGGGGCATCAGTTCTCCAGGACCTATTCTGAACACCTTAAGAAAGCAGGAATTTACAGGAAATGGTTAAACAGACAAAAAAAATAATTTTATCAGCGCTGCTCTTATTCGTAATCCTTTTTACTTCTGACTGCGCTAACCAGCTTCCCCCGGGTGGAGGTGAAGTGGATAAAATTCCTCCGGAAATCATAAGTGTATATCCAGCCGACGGAGCACTGAATTTTTCTGATGATTATTTTGAACTGGAATTTTCTGAATATGTGGACAAGAGGTCAGTTAAGGAAGCTATATTTATTTCACCTGCGCTGGAAGGGAATACGGATATCAGCTGGACCGGTAAGACATTGACTGTCACTTTTCCTGAGAAGCTTCGGGAAAACACTACCTATAATATTACAATAGGAACTGATGTCGCCGATTTTAACAATCGCAATAAAATGAGCCAGG
>DJMM01000061.1 GCA_002435365.1 Ignavibacteriales bacterium UBA6490 | reverse complement strand
CGCTCATCCCGATGCCGCCGATTCCGACAAAATGTACTTTTTTGATATTCTTGAACATTAATTACTCTCCAAAATCTTTTTTAACTCTTTGAATTTGTTCAAGAGATCGCCTGCATTCTCATAATCATTTGGTCTTATCAGCAAAACTCTTCTTTTATTCTTACGTTTAATTTTAATTTGCTTGAAAGCAATATTTCTGAATCTCCCGGTTTCCCGGCCCAGTTTTATATATTCAATATCATTCAGGTTAACGGATCTGCTTCCGAACCTGTCAATAAACTGTATGCCCTCATTTGTAATTTTCATGTGACGATTCTTAAACTGGTTATACAGTAAACTTAAAAGAGACACCATCACAATAATGGCAAAGAAATAAATTATGGGGTCATGCGTTACAAGCTTGTAAGAATCTTCCGAAAAACTTCCTCTCAGAAGCAGATATATTATTGATATTACAAAGTATATAATTGTCGACTGGTAATAGAACGACATATTATATTTAAATATATTATTCTTAAGCTCTGTCATATCGTTTCCACAATATTTATTGCTCTTTGTGCAATTAAATCTGCAGCCTCCGGTTTTCCGAGGCGCAGTGCATTTTCCTTGAGTTTAATCAGCCCGTTGTCGTCGGCAATAAGTCCCGTCAGAGTCGGCAGCAGTCTTTCTGCGCAATATTTATCCTCGACAAGAACAGCAGCGCCTTCATCTGACAGGTGTTTTGCATTATAATACTGATGATTTTCTGCAACATTCGGTGAAGGAATCAGCACAGCCGGTATACCTAGTACGGTTATTTCGGCTATGGTTGTCGCACCGGCCCTGGAAATCAGCAGGTCGCACGATGAATATGCTAAATTCATACTATCCACAAATGGAATAACCTTAATATTCTTGTCAGCTGATTTTTCATAATCCTTATAATAATTTTTCCCGGTCTGCCAGATAAGCTGGATATCCTTTTCTTTAAGAAAATCAAGCGATGATGCTGTTGCTTTATTTATGCTTGCAGCACCTAAACTTCCTCCCAGTACAAGTATTGTCTTTTTTCCCGAACTTAATCCGAAAGCAGCAAGGGCGGCTTCCTTATCCGACAGCTTCAGACTGTTTCTTACCGGGTTTCCGGTCATAAATATCTTATGCTTATCCCTCAGATATTTTTTCGATTCCTCGAAAGCTATGTGCGTCTCGTCAGCATACTTTTCAAGCAGCCTGGTAGTCACTCCGGGATAACTGTTCGGTTCAATCAGGATAATCCTTGCTCCGGTTAAACGCGCACTATAAATAGCAGGACCGGCGACATAACCTCCCGATCCTATCGCCACTTTAGGCTGAAATAAAAGATTTATAAAAAATGACTGTATAGTCGACACCATCAGTTTAACCGGAAATAATATGTTCTGCAAAAATGAACCACGGGTAAATCCCTTTATCCATATCGACCTGAAATCAAATCCTAACGCAGGAACCACAGTTCCTTCTATCCTGTTCTTTGTGCCAATAAATAATATCTCCGACTGCGGAATCTTTTCTCTTATCTTTTCAGCAACTGCAACTGCAGGAAAGAGATGACCTCCGGTGCCACCGCCGGCAAACAGAAATCTGTATTTATTTTTAATGCTCATCCGGCAGCTCCGCTTGTTTCCGGGTGAAGCGGTACGATTGGTTCTGGAACCGATTCGAGTCTGGATTGAACCAGTGCAATATTCAACAGAATGCCAACAGAAATACACAGGAATATTATTGATGTGCCGCCGTAGCTTATAAATGGAAGCGGCAGTCCTGTTGTCGGCAGCAGTCCTGTAGTAACTCCGACATTAACAAGGAAGTATGTAACTACTGTAAATGTTATTCCGAAAGCCAGCATCTGCCCGAATACATCCTTTGTTCTTTTGGCAATAAGTATCCCGCAGCAGAAAATCAGGATGAAAAGTACTGTAACCAGTATCGATCCAAGGAACCCAAGCTCTTCGCCAAGAATAGCGAAAATAAAATCTCCGTAAGCTTCTGGCAGGAAAAAATTACTCTGGCGGCTGTTCCCGAGGCCGGTACCAAATATTCCTCCGGATCCAAGACTAAGCACTGCCTGATTTACCTGGTAGATAACTCCATTTCCATCGCTCAGACTCTTTGAGAAATTTAAAATTCTTTCCCTGGAGTGTCGGAATGCCATTACCGCGGCACCTGCAGTCAAAAAGCTTAACACTGACGATATCATAATATGCTTTGGTCTTGCCCCGCCTACATAAAGAACTGCAAGAGATATCACCACCAGAAGAATTCCATTGCTTAAATTCGGCTGCATAATAATTAAGCCGGATATCAGAATTACCCATATAAATAGATAGAGAAATCCCGATTTATACTCCCGGATCATCATTCCCTTCTTTTCGATAAGTACTGCCAGGTGCATAACCAGTATAAGTTTTGCAGCTTCGGCAGGCTGGAAAGAGAAAAATCCTAAATTAATCCATCTTCCGGCACCTTTCAGGTTTGATCCTGCAAACAGAACCCACAGCAGCAGCGCTGCCACTACAAAAACCGCCGGCTTGCTTATATTTTTATAAATTTCATAGGGCACCATGGCAAAACCGATCATCAGAATAATGCCGATACCAACCTTAAACAGATGCGAATTGAATAAATGGAATACATCATCAAACTTTGCTTCGCTGTAAGCGCTGCTGGCGCTCATTACCAGCACCATGCCTATAAGCATAAGCGAAATACTGGATAAAAATATTATTACAGCTAACTTTTTCATTATAAATTCAATACCGCTTTCTTGAAAACCTCGCCGCGATGCTCAAAGCTTGTATACATGTCAAAACTCTTGCACGCGGGGGATAAGAGAACTATGTCGTTTTCCCTGGCTTCCTTGTTTGCCGCAATTACAGCATCTTCCATTGAAGGTTTAACCTCCACTTTTACAAGACGATGGAAAAAATTAAATACTTTATCTGCCGAGGTGCCGATAGCAAAAATCTTAATAACCTTCTCCTGTACCAGGTCCTTAATTTTGTTGTAATCATTGCCGGTATCCAGGCCGCCCAGAATAAGAAATACAGGCTGGTTAAAGCTGTTAAGAGCATGCCATACCGACTCCACATTTGTAGCCTTTGAATCGTTAATATACCTGACACCCTCAATTTCTCTTACAAATTCAAGACGGTGCTCAACCCCCTTAAATGTTTC
This sequence comes from Ignavibacteriales bacterium UBA6490, assembly GCA_002435365.1. GTDB lineage: Bacteria > Bacteroidota > Ignavibacteria > Ignavibacteriales > Ignavibacteriaceae > UBA6490. Next base: position 10,279 of record DJMM01000061.1, on the reverse strand, counting down.
CAGTCCCTCGGCTATTTGTTTGTCGCTGAAGCCGTAAATTTTAGCCGCCGTTACGGCTGCCATACTATTTGCTATATTATGACCCCCTTTTATAATCAGTCTTTCCGTATCGAATGAGAATTCATTCTTACCGTTTCTTCTGAATACAATCTGCCTGCCGTTGAAGGTACAGCCGTTGTCAGGTTCATGTTTCATGGAGAAATAATAAACGCTGCACTTCAGTTTTGGCAGGTTGGATGTAATCACGCTATCATCAAGATTCAGAACAGCCGAATTTTTCTCATTCATATTGCGGAATATCTGCATCTTCGATGCGATATATTTCTTGAAACTGTTCCCGTACCTGTTAAGATGGTCCGGGGTAATATTAAGCAGGACTGCCACATCAGGTCTGAATTTTTCGATGAGATCAATCTGAAAACTTGAAACTTCAAGAGATACATATTCATTCTTCGCAACATCTGAAGCTACTTCGGAAAATGCATGTCCGATATTTCCGGCGGCATATGTTTTATGTCCGCATGTATTGTAAATGTGTGCAATCAGCGATGTTGTTGTAGTTTTGCCGTTTGTGCCTGTAACCGCAGTTATTTTTCCCTTGCAGAAATTATAAGCCAGTTCAATTTCGCTTATGGTTTTAATTTTTCTTTCCACAGCGCCGAGTATTACCGGTGAGTTCAGAGGAACACCAGGGCTTACGATCATAAAATCACATTCGTAAACCTTGCCGGAATGTCCGCCTATTTCATACTCTATACCGGATCCGGAGAGCAGCTTAACCGAATCTGCAACTCTCTGTGAAGAGTCAACATCGCTTACAAACGGAATACCGCCAAGCTGTTTAACAAGCTTTGCAGCGCCGATTCCGCTTCTGATTGCTCCGATTACCGATATTTTCTTTCCCTGTATGTCCATTACCTTATCTTAAATGATGCTAAGCTTACAATTGCCAGAATGATTGCTACTATATAAAACCTCATTACTATTTTAGGCTCGGGCAGTCCGGTCATCTCAAAATGATGATGGATGGGTGCCATTTTAAAAATCCTTCTTCCCTCACCATACTTCTTTTTTGTATACTTAAAGTATAGCCGCTGTATAATAACAGATACTGTTTCAAGAAAGAATATTCCACCCAGTATCGGTATCAGCAGCTCCTTCTTAATAAGTACAGCTAAAATTCCAAACGCACCTCCCAGGGCAAGAGAACCCGTATCTCCCATAAATACCTGTGCCGGGTAAAAGTTAAACCATAAAAATCCCAGCGAGGCACCAATAAGTGCTGCAACAAAAACTGTTAATTCACCCGACCCGGGCAGGTAAATAATATTGAGATAATTTGCATAGATGGCGTTGCCGCTTACATAACTTATTATTGCAAGTGCAAGCATAACTATTGTGGTCACGCCGATAGCAAGACCATCAAGACCGTCAGTAAGGTTTACGGCATTTGAAGTTGCCGTCACGATGAAAACTACCACCGGAATGTAGAAGTACGAGAAATCAAAATTTACGTCTTTAAGGAACGGAACAGTTGTTAAGGTGTTGTACTCCCCGAAAACAGGTGAAAAGTAAATAGCAGCACCAACTATCAGTCCGATTAAAATTTGTCCCAGCAGCTTGTAACGCGCAATCAGTCCGTTCGGTTTCTTTTTTACAACTTTCAGGTAATCATCAAGAAATCCGACTGCGCCCAGCCAGAGAGTTCCAACCAGAATAAGTATAATATAAATGCTCTTGATATCACTCCATAGCAGAACCGGAATTACCACTGACAATACAACAATTATTCCTCCCATGGTCGGCGTGCCTGCTTTGGACCAGTGGAATTTCGGGCCGTCTGCTTTTTTCGCTTCGCCAAGCTGGTTTTTCTGAAGTATCCGTATGATTACCGGTCCAAGCAGCAGCGACATAAACAATGCCGATATAGCCGCCAGTGCGGAGCGGAAAGTCAAAAACCTGAATACGTCAAATCCGGGAGGATTAAAAGCACGGTTTATATATTCAAACAGATAATAGAACATATTATTTCCGTGCCTCCAGAACCTCGACAAATTCTTCCATCTTCATGCCGCGGGAACCTTTAATAAGAATCACAGAATTACTAAGGTCTTTATTTTTCAGGAAAACTTTTAGCTGCTCCCTGTTCTTGAAATGACTGCCGGATATTTTTTTGCCGCTAAGTTCATCCTGAAGATGCTCCATTAATGATCCGGTTGTATATACCTCATCAATTTTTGCTTTATGGATTATCCTTGCAAGCTTCCTGTGAAGTTCTTCAGCATTCATACCCAGCTCGAGCATATCACCAAGTACCAAAATTTTATTCCTGCTTTCGAATTTTGTCAACAGGCTTATTGAATATTTCATGGAATCAGGATTAGCATTATAACTGTCGTCTATTAAAACAAATTCCTTCTTTTTCTTTACATTCAGTCTGCGGCCGGCATTACTGAATTTTTTAATACCGTTTTCGATCTCCCCGGTTTTCAAACCCAGCCTGAATGCCACAGCGCAGACTGCAATAAAATTGAACGCTGCCTGTTCACCGGGAGTGGGAAGAAAAACTTTAAGCTTTTTATCCCTGTATTTTATTTCAACCTCTGCATTCCCGAACTCATTATATCCTACAATTTCACCGGTAACGTCATGATTGCCCTTGAATCCATAAGTCATTGTTCTCGGGAAACGAATCGCATACTTCCTGATCTGCGGGTCATCTGCGTTCACAAACAGGAATCCGCCGTTTGCCGAGGTAATATCAAACAGTACACCTTTCTCCTTCATTACTCCCTTAAGGTCCTGGAGATACTCGAGGTGCGAATGTCCAATATTGGTTATCAGTGCATAATCCGGCATTGCGATTTCAGCAGTATATTTTATCTCCCCGAAATGGTTGGTACCCAGTTCGGCGATAAGAATTTCGTGACTATTATTGGTGTCCAGAAGCGTAAACGGAACACCCAGATGGTTGTTGTTGTTTCCCGATGTCTTGTTTACTTTAAATTTTTCTCCCAATACAGCTGCCAGCATCTCCTTTGTAGTTGTTTTTCCGGCACTGCCGGTTAAGGCAATAATTTTTGTTTCTAATTTCTTCCGCCAAACTGATGCAATTATCCCCAGGGCTTTTATGGTGTCGTCCACAACAATAACAGGCACATTAATCTTTTCAGCCAGATCCGCCCTGTTCCTGTTTATCATTACTGCAGTCGCCCCTTTCTTAACTGCATCCTTTATAAAATCATGACCATCGAAGTTAGCTCCCTTAATGGCAGCAAATAATGCGTCCTTTGGCATTTTCCTGGAATCTGCTGAGACGGCAAATATTCTATCCATATTATCCGGACTGAATATTTCAGCGTTGGGGATATTAAAAAGATCTTCTATTGTAAGTCCGGTTTTGTTCAAATTAAATATTTCTCCGCTGTCTCTTTGTCTGAGAAATGATTCCTTATTCCGTTCCGCTCCTGGTAATCTTCATGGCCTTTGCCTGCAATAAGTATTACTGCATCATCTTCTGAATTTTTTATCGCTTCAGCTATCGCCTCTTCCCTGTCTTCCATTACCTTATAGTTATTTTTGGTAATGCCTCCGGTTATGTCTTTAATTATCTGAAAAGGATCCTCGTCCCTGGGATTGTCTGATGTTATAATGATCTTATCGCTGAGCTCAGACGCTGTTTTTCCCATCACCGGACGCTTGGATTTGTCCCTGTTACCGCCGCAGCCGAAAACTGTTACGATCTGCTTTGTGCCGCTTATTTTTCTCAATGCTTTCAAAGCTTTTTCAAGACTGTCTGCAGTATGCGAATAGTCAATAACAGCTTTTTTAATCCCGCTGCCTGCAACTTCAAATCTTCCCGGAACATATGCCGTTTTTCTGATACCCTCGGCGATTATTCCCGGTTCAATACCCAGAGATACGGCAGCCGTAAAAGCTGCTGCTGCATTATATGCATTAAAATCACCGATTAAAGAAGTGCTTATATTGTAATCCCTGTTATCCCATCTTAATGAAAAAGTGGTCCCGCTTAAATCATAAACAATATTTTTTATTTCTGCATCAGGTGCATGCATTGTTCCGTATGCAAATCTCCGGGCTTTGCAGTTACGTAAAATTTCAGGTGAATTGGAATCATCACTGTTAATCACTGCAGCAGAATCCTCAGTGAGTCCATCGAATAAAATCTTTTTTGCCGAAAGGTAGTTTTCAAAACTTCCGTGAAAATCAAGATGATCCGAAGTAATATTTGTGAATACACCGGAGCTGAAATGAATTTTATGTGTCCGGTTAAGGACAAGCGAATGGGAAGAAACTTCCATTACAGCATACCTGCATCCACCTGCATACATTTCATAAAGCATTTCATTCAGATCATTCGATTCCGGGGTGGTAAGCTTTGAAATAATTTTCTTTTCGCCTATGTAATTCGCAATGGTGCCCACCAATCCGGTTTTGAATCCTCCGTTTTCGAAAATACTCTTAAGCATGTAGCTGGTTGTGGTTTTCCCGTTTGTACCGGTTATACCCACTATTTTCAGCCTGGACGAAGGATTCCTGTAATATGCTGCGGACATCTCGGCAAGAGCCTTCCTGCTGTTTTCAACAAGTATTTTTGCGATGCCGGCGTGAATGAAAATTTCATCAGGCACTGCTGAATCTTCGTCCATGATTACTGCATCCGCACCATTATTAATTGCATCCATTATAAACTTATGACCGTCTGTTACGTACCCTTTAATAGCCGCAAAAACAGAATTTTTTGTAACCTGCCTGCTGTCGTAGTAAATACCGGAGATATCTTTTCTCTGAACCTCGCCGGTTACCTGGATTGCTTTTACGCTATTTATCAATTCAGTTAATTCCATCAGTATACAACGGCTTTATTATTATTTAAAGCAGAACAGATTATTTCGCAGTTCATTTTTTTACTTACCGGTTCTCCCGGCATAATGCTCTGCTGTACAATTTTTCCGGTCCCTTTGATCCTGTACCTGATGCCAAGTTTATTAAGCACCAGAATGGCATCACGTACCGAATAGCCGGACAGGTCGGGCATTATATTATTCTTTTCGACTTCGCCGGTTGAGGATGCAATTTCCACTTTTTCCTTTTCCGGTTCCGGGTTGCCGGCATAAATAATTTTAACCTCATCCCTTACCTCATCAATGTTCCTGGGCGGCTGAAATTCAAGCGGGTTTGCAGCAACGGTCCTTTCAGCAATCTTTTTAAAAACAGGAGCAGCAACCAGTCCTCCGTATATTCCAACCGAAGGTGAGCTGATTATTACAAGGCAAACAGCTCTTGGCGCATCTGCAGGGAAAAATCCTGCAAACGAGGAATTATAATGTTCCTTTGAATAGCCTCCGTCAACAATTTTTTGCGAGGTACCGGTTTTCCCGGCAACTGAGAGCAGATCACTTTTTGCAAATTTCCCGGTGCCGTTTTCAACAACACCTTTCATGAGTTCTCTTAAGACTGAGGAAGTTTTAGGTGATATAACCCGACGGACTTCCCTGGGGGAAGATTCATATAATACTGAACCGGCCGGACTTATTTCTCTTTTTACAAGCTGGGGCTGGTATAAAATGCCGCCGTTAACCAATGAACAGTATGCCATTGCAAGCTGCAGCGGTGTTACCGCAACCTCGTAACCATAGGAGACAAAGGTTTTTGTAAATTTATCCCACTGTGCAGGCAACTTAAGCTTACCTTTTGATTCTGAAGGAAGCTCCACCGAAGTTAAGCTTCCGAATCCGAAGCCGCGGAGGTATTTATAATAAGTTTCATCATCAATTCTCTGAACAAGCTTGGCCACACCGATATTGCTGGACTGTTCATAGACACCCCTGACAGTAAGCCAGTCGTGCTTGTGGGAATCATGAATATTTAAACTGTGGAATTTATATTTCCCGTTTTCTACAAAAATTTTCTCATTCAGACTGCAGAGATTCCGGTCAATTAGTGCTGCGAGGGTTACTGACTTGAATGTGGAGCCGGGTTCGTATGTATCGGTAACAATCCTGTTCCTTCTGATTTCATTGCTGAATTTGCCGTAGTTGTTGGGATCGAAGTCTTCAATATTTGCAAGTGCAAGAATTTCCCCGGTAAAAGGATCTACAATAATTCCTGAAGCAGATGTACCCTTATAAGTTTTGAGTCCTTCCCTCAGCTCCGTTTCAAGAATATCCTGAATATTTTTGTCTATGGTCAGAACAATGCTGTTGCCAGGGGTTGCCGGCCTGGTTTCATTTTCAGCTATGTTTATAATGTCGCCGGTGCCGTCTACTTCAACAATCCTCTTGCCTTCGATCCCTTTCAATGATTTATTCCAGTATCCCTCAATACCGTTCTGCCCCTCAAAATCAGTATCCACATAACCGATAAGATGAGACGCGAGATTATTGTACTGATAGATTCTGGAGGGATTGGGCACTGCAAATATCCCGGAATTCCTGATGTCCATCAGGTAGCGGGCGTGCTGCCCGGGAGCTTTCTTTTCCAGGCATACTATATTCCGCTTCGAGTTTATCAATTTTGCATAATACGACCGGGAGTGATCGAACAGTTTTGCAAGCTCAGCAGATAATTTTTCCCGTGATTTCTTCGTAGTCTGGTTTTTATCAATATACAATGAAAAATCATTCTTGTTGTAAGCGATCAGAATTTCATTCCGGTCGTATATCAGACCTCTTTCAGGAAGTATAGTCTGTTCCTTAAGGTGCTGCCTCTGTGCAAAATATTTCAGCTCTTCCCGCTTGAAGATCTGAATATCTACCAGTTTTATAATTAGACCGATAAATAATACAAGCACAACCAGAATAATCAAAAGCAGCCGTGATTTAATCATAGCGCTCTGTTAATTTTTTGTGAATCATATTTATTTTTTCTCTGCTCACTTCAAGTGCAATGCGAGGATCGGTACGTTTGATCATGCCGAGCTCGGAGGATGCAATTTCCGTTATTCTCTCTTCGGAAGAATACAGCTGGAGCTTAGCGGTAAGATCCACCTGTTTATTTTTTTCAGTATTTATAATTTCTTCTTTCAACACCTTTTCCTTTGCCAGCTGATCGCATTTGATTTTTACACTGATATAACCAAGCAGAAAAACTGACAGCAGGAAAAAAGTACTTAACGAAAAGGCTATAAGAGGTTTAAGGCTTTTCTTCATTTTTTTTCTGCCGCTCTCAGTTTAACGCTTCTTGAACGGAAATTTTTTGCTATTTCATCTTCAGGGGCTGTCAAAGGTTTTTTAGTAATGATCTTCAACCTGCTTATTTTGCCGCACACACAGATGGGAAAATCGTTAGGGCAAATGCAGTCGAGGGATTCATACCTGAAAGCTTCTTTCACAATCCGGTCCTCCAGCGAATGATAAGAAAGAACCACAATACGACCTCCCGGTTTAAGCAAATCAACAGCCTTTGTTAAAAAACTCTTAAGGTTTTCAAGCTCATCGTTTACAAAAATCCGCAGAGCCTGAAATACCCTTGTAAGTGATTTAGTCCTGTACGGTACAGGAGTAATTGCTTCAATTATTGCTGCCAGATCCCTGGTGGTTTTAATCGCTTTGCGGCTGCGTGCATCTGCAATTCTGCGGGCAATGGTTCTTGAATTTTTTTCCTCGCCGTACTTATAAATAATATCGGCAAGGTCTTCTTCGGAATAGGAATTGACCACATCGGCCGCACTGTATTTTGCAGATTTATCCATCCTGAGATCAAGATCGGCTTCCTCCCTGAAAGTAAATCCCGATGAGGGATTATCAAGCTGAAAGGAAGAGAGACCAAGGTCTGCAATAATACCATCAAAGAACTCGGCAGATTCAATCTTTGCGACTATATCTATATTTGCAAAGTTGAATTTGTATATCGTTATTCTTTTTTCAGATTCAAATTTTTTCTTCGAGAAACCGAATGCATCTTCATCTACATCGGAGGCGGCTACTCTGCCGTTTTCATCAAGCCTTTTTAATATTTCTTCCGAATGTCCGCCAAAACCAAGAGTTCCGTCGTAATAAATCCCAGACTTGTCGGTTACCAGCAGATCAACTGATTCATTAAGCAATACCGGAACATGTATTTCATTTTTCATTCGCCATTACTTTAGCTGCAATCTGTTCATAAGTTTCTTCAGTGGAATTAATATATTCATCATAAACAGCAGGATTCCACAATTCAATCTTTCTGAGCACACCAAGAACGAGCACTTCTTTTTCTATTCCGGCATAATCAAGTAAATACTGGGGCAGAAGAATTCTTGCCTGTGAATCAAGAACATCTTCAGTAGCCTTCTGTGAAATCATCCTGGTAAATTTCATATGCTGGGGATCGAAGGGATTAAGTTCAAGAAGTTTTGCTTCAACTGTCAGCCAGAAATCATAGGGATAAATATCGATGCATTTGGACGTCCCCTGAGTCATCACAACTGTATCGTTAGCCTCAGGATTTATATGCTTCCTGAGCTTTGCGGGTATACTTATCCGCCCTTTTGTATCAACAGAATAAAGGTACTGACCTCTGAACAATTACTTTCCTTCTTTTTACCATGGAAAAATTCACCACTTTTCCCCACAACTACCCAAAAATAAGTTAAAATTTGACCGAAAGTCAAGAAAAATCTATTATTTTTTGTAAAAAAATTTAAGTTCAGCTATATCAAGGGATTAATGTCACTTTATTGCCAGGTTCCACTTATCCTTTGGCTTACCTTCCGGCTATCCTACACCTACCCTCCGGCTATCCTCCGCTTACCCTCCGAAAATTTGCGGAGATATGGCGTCAGATGATCGTACTATGGCTGATGTATCAACGCGACCAGTTCACATTTGTAACAATTTAAGAAAGCAATATGCAGTTGTATTAATAATGGATGAGTTGAATTCAAAATTCCTTTTAGATTTTTATTTTTTTTAAATGGCATACAAATTGTCTTTGCGCGATCGTCGGTCGGGAAAAAAATATTAAAAAATTTTAATCTTAAGGATTAAAATCAGATTAATAAAATCTAATCTGACTTGTTGAAATAAGTTGTATAGATTTACATAGAACTTTTTTCAAGGCAGTGTCGGACACTTAATTTCCGGGCAAAATTTATTACTCCAACCAGACGATTTTTAATTACAACTGCGTACGGGTATAAAAAAATATTTTCAACATTACCGCTGATGCGGTAAAGTATAAAATATTTTCTTGTGCAGGTAAATAAAAGGAGGTTATGGAAATAAAGGTTTAACAACCAGCGTAAAAAATTTTTGTTTCGATATAATTAAATAATCACATACACATTTAGGAGTAAAAAAAACAAATGAAAAAAACTTTATTTATAGTTCCTCTGCTGATTTTAGCTGCCATATTTTATTATGGCTGCCAAGAAAAAGTAGATATTACTGACCCTGGTTCCGGCTCAAAATTGTACAATGGTGGAACTTGCGTTCCGCAAAGTAAAGATCTTTTGGCTGGAAAATCACAATCACCAGTAGGATCAGTAACCATATCCAATGATGAAACAACAATTTACATCTTGTTCGAAACAACATCACCATGGCTTCTTACCGAAACACATGTAGATATCTCTGTAGATGAACATAGTGGAAAAGGTTCACCCGGGTTGTATAATCAGAATGATCATTTAGTCTTTTCAAATGATGTTTCTGCGAGATATGAAATCCCAATTGATGAAACCTGGGACTGTATCTATATTCTTCCGCATTCAGCGGTTTATAATCCTGTGACAGAAGTGTACGAAACAGCGATGTCTGGTGATTTTCATGCACCTAGAGGTGCCGCTTGGTACAATGAATGGTATTATTGTATCTGCGATGGTCCACCACCTCCTCCTCCTCCTTGCGATGAAGAAACTGCGTTTGGTGGAAATTCATCTGGTAGCGGCCCTGCTTGGTGGTTTTATTTTGACACACAGGGTTCAGCAAATCAGAACATTTATGCCGGCCAAGAATTAATGGTGGGTGGTAATGTAAACTGGGATGGGACTAATTTAACCATTACCCTTGGTCCTGGTTGGAGTTTGCAAGGCGTTTCCGAACCCGTTAAGGTTCAAGGTTATGATGTTCTTCCAACCAAACGTCCTGCCGCCGGATTGTTTACACTATATAAAGGCACAAGCTTAACAGTTGCTGGTAACGGATCCCGCTATTATATAATTCATCTGGACGTTCAGTATTGTGAAGATTAATTCTATTTTAATAAATTAATTACTTATGCCGGAGTAACCCTCCGGCTTTTTTTATGCCCTACGGTTCGGCTGCGACCTATCCGC
>DJMM01000021.1 GCA_002435365.1 Ignavibacteriales bacterium UBA6490 | reverse complement strand
CTGGAAAGCATCTGCATCAAGCACAGCAGCCCAGATATAGCTGTAATAACCTGCATCATAACCGTTATTGAATATATGCTGGAAGTAAGTGCTCCTGTACCTTGATACTATTTCCGGAATCATACCGTACTTGTTCATTATTTTCTGCTCGAATTCATTTACGTCAAGACCTTCAGACGATTTTAAAGTATGGTATTCCATATCGAGTAAAGAGGCAGCCAGATATTCAACTGTGATAAAACCTTGATTGAATTTTGCCGATTCCTGCATTTTTTCAATCAGTTCATCGGGTATTACCTCTCCTGTTTTATAATGGAAAGCAAATGACCTTAGGACTTCCGGTTCACTGGCCCAGTTTTCCATTATTTGTGAGGGAAGCTCAACAAAATCCCTCGGTACAGAAGTTCCCGACTGTGTTTCATAATAACAGTTGGAGAGAAGCCCATGCAGTGCATGGCCAAATTCATGAAAAAGCGTATTGACTTCATCCAGAGAAAGCAGCGATGGTGTGTCACCTGCCGGTTTTGAGAAATTTCCGACATTGATAATTACAGGGGCAACATTATAGTGCTGTTTTATCAATGCTTCCATCCAGGCCCCTCCCCTTTTGCTTTCGCGCGGGAAATAATCCGTATATAACAGTCCTATATGTCTGCCATCCGCTTCCTTCACTTCATACACAGAAACCTCCGGATGATATACAGGAATATTTCTGAGTTCAGAGAACTGAAGACCATATAATTTAGTACCTAAATCAAAAACTCCTTGCCTGACCTTTTCCATCTGGAAGTAAGGTTTAAGTTCTTCCTCATCGAGGTCATACCTGGCTTTTTTTACCTTTTCTGAATAAAACCACCAATCCCATGGTTCTAGTTTAAAATTCCCTCCTTCACTGTTTATCAGTTCCTGCATGTCGGAAGCTTCTTTTTTTGCAATAGGAAGCGCTGCATCCCACAGCTTATTCAGAAGGTCAAACACGTTGGCAGGGGTTTTAGCCATAGTTTCATCAAGCACATAATCAGCATGGGTTTCAAAACCCAGGAGATTTGCTTTCTGGATTCTGAGCGCAACAATTTTTTTTATTATTTCTTTATTATCAAATTCATTATTATTATCTCCGCGGCTGATATAGCCTGTGTATAACTTTTCCCGCAGTTCCCTTTTCTGTGAATATGTAATGAAAGGAATGAGACTTGGTTTGTGTAGCGTAAATACCCATTTCCCCTTCATTCCGGAATTTTCAGCAGCCTCAGCTGCGGAAATTACAACATTTTCGGGGAGCCCGGCAAGATCATCTTTGTTTTCAATAATAAGTTTAAATGAGTTGGTTTCCTTCAGAAGATTATCGGCAAACTGCAGCGTCAGAAGGGAGAGTTCTTCGTTTATTTTTCTCAGAACATTTTTTTTATCATCATTAAGATTAGCACCGTTCTTTGCAAATTTTTTATATGTATCTTCAAGAAGCTTTCGCTGAAAACCGTTGAGTTTGGCTCCATCGCGATTATCATAAACATATTTAATCCTTTTGAATAAACCTGGATTAAGAATAATATCATCTGAGTTTCTTGACAGCAGCGGCGCCGCCTCCTTGGATATCTGCTGAAGCTCTTCACTTGTATTTGCAGAAAGCAGGTTATAAAGCACCCGGGTTACTTTTGTTAAAAGTCCGCCGCTGCTTTCAAGAGCTTCCAGCGTATTTGTAAAAGTAGGTTCTCCCTGATTATTAACAATTATTTCGATTTCTTTCTGCTGTTCAATTATACCTTTCTTAATAGCAGGGATATAATGTTCTGTCTTAATATCGTTAAATGGCGGAACCCCGTATGGGGTATCATATTTTTTCAGAAAAGGATTCATATCATCGTCGGCATTTTCGGGAAACAGACCAAATGTTATTCCTGCAATTAAAAAAATTATAAGTAATTTCATAAGCCCTCGGTTGTAGTAATATTAAATAAATGAATTGCAATTTTAACTTAATATGTGCCAATCTCAAAATATTTATAAGGTGTGCACTATTTAACACGTAAAATAAAACACAGCCTATTCTCTTTAATTATACAAAGGAATTATTTATGTTTTGATTAGCTTAAATAGACAATAAAGTGTTGATTATAATCTAAACAGTAAACGGCACTGCTAAAAAAGTGTTATTTCGGGCAATGAATAGATGTGTAACCTGTTAAGAAATGAAGCAGACCAGAAAAGGAATACCTTATTCAACAATTACCTCCATCACAAAGAATTCATCCATGCTATAAATATTATTTTCTGAAAATGAAACATTATTCTCAACTTGTTTCATTTTGTAAATAGCAAATATTATTAGAAAATAACAGTTTTAGCAAAATATTAAACAATTTCAGTTTTCTTTCTGATGGCATATTTATTGCAAAACCAGCAGGGATCGGAGAGTAATGCTCCCGATCGATCCGGGTTCGCGGCGGGAAATGATTGACTCCATTTTAAGTGATTTCAATAGATAAAAAAGTCTATTTTCTAAATTAACATCGGGAATTAAGTGTTCAATACTGACCAATTACGTCAATACGATACCAGGACAATAGCTGTTCCGAATGCGATCCCTTATCCTGCCAGCAGCGAATATAAAAGGGATGAAGTTAAAGACTATATCCGGCAGTATGTGAATTTATCCTCTTCCGGGACATTTATATTCAGGACAAAATTCCCGAATTACATGACCACCCTGAATGGACATTGCAAACAGCTGGTTCACCTGCATAAGCTGAATAATCTGCTCAGAGTAAATGATTTTTTAAGAGATGTAAACCAAAAATTACCTGTTAATGGTGTTTTTGCCAGCTGTATTGAAACACTTGAACAAAGAAATGAGAGAGTTTTCAAAGAGGATAAAGGTCCCCTTAATAAAATATTCTATTTCTCTGACTTTGTAATTCACAGGGTTTTCCCAAAATTATATTTAACCAGAAAAATTTATTTCTGGCTTTATAAGGGAAATAACAGAGCGATCTCTCTTCCTGAAATTCTTGGCCGGTTTGTTTATTGCGGATTCAATATAATAGATTTTAAGAAGATTAATAACCT
>DJMM01000054.1 GCA_002435365.1 Ignavibacteriales bacterium UBA6490 | reverse complement strand
TCGCCGATTTTAACAATGGCAATAAAATGAGCCAGGCTTTCAGCTTTACCTTTTCGACCGGAGACAAGCTTGACAGGAGGGTAATCAGCGGTAAGATATTTTCTGAAAAGCCCCAGGGTGTTTTTTTATTTGCATATCTTAATGCACAGGACACACTTAATCCTTCCACAAGTAAACCGGATTACATTTCCCAATCCGGAATTGACGGGAGCTATAAAATTCCCGGACTTGCTGCCGGCACTTACAGAATTTATGCTGTTCAGGATGAATTCAGGGACCTGCTTTTTCAGCCGGAACAGGATGCAATAGGCGTTCCGTTCGGGGAGGTTGTATTAACTGAAACAGATACATTGTACGCAGGACTTGATTTTTTTATAAGCAGGATCGATACAGCGGCACCAAGAATTTTAACTTCCGTTATGACCGATAAATACCACCTTCTCCTTACCTTCAGCGAAGAACTTGATCAATCTTCTGTGACAGCACGGAATTTTCATCTTTATGATTCTACTGATAACATGGAAGTAAATCCGCTTTATGCATACCGGAATTTCAGCAAACCCACTGAGATAGTGCTGGCATTGCAGAATGATTTTAAGGAAGGGAGTCTTGTTTACCTCTTTGCAGATTCTATTAAAGACAGATCAGGGAACACATATTTTTCGGAACAGAACAGTGTAACTGTTTCTCTGAGAGGGGATACTATTTATCCTGCTATTACCAGGATGAATCCTGTTTCTGGAATGCAGAACTCAGATTTTCAGAACCAATTATTCAGTTTCTCATTCAATGACGGGATTGATTCTGCAGTGGTTAAGCAGTACACTGAATTTTCCGATACCCTGGGAAATAGGGTAAACTTCAGGCTGACATTCCTTGATGATGCTAACTTTGAGATTATTCCAACACAGAAACTTGAACCATCCAAAGATTATATAATATCATTTGATTTGTCAGGGATTTACGATGCCGCCGAAAATAATAAGGACACCATTTTCCAGTACAGGTTTAAGACTATCAGCGGTCTGGATTTCACCGGAGCTGCCGGAACCGTTGAGAACATCGAATTCTTAAAAAACCCGGTTCTGCTTCTGCAGGGGGTGGACGGGAAGAAAATCACTTACTCCCAGAAAATTGCAGCAAATAAATTTTCATTTGAAAGAGTCGAACCTGGTACATACAGGTTATGGACTTTTTATGACAAAGACAGTTCCGGGAATTATTCAGGCGGAAGCTATTTCCCCTTTAAATTATCGGAAGAATTTTCATATTATCCGGATTCCCTTAATCTTCGTCCGCGATGGGCAATTACCGATATAAAGTTTAATTCCGGAAAATAGCCGTCAGGCTGAACAGAATTTCTTCTGACTACAGAATTAAGCTTAGCTATTGTCCTTAATATCAGGCAAAAAACAAAAATCCTGCAGCGCCTAAGGCTCTCTCTTTCAGATCTCCGCCTTCAAGGGTGCAAAGTTCTCTGCCTCTGAAATATGCCTTGTCGGTGAAAATCCACAACAACGGATCGCCGTTCGGATCGTTAATCTGATGCTCCTTATATACAGCAAGAAGTTTATCATCCTCGGCCACAATTTCATTATCTTTAATTCTTGCCAGCACTTTGTTATTAGCATCGATCAGGGAATTATCGCGTGTAATAAAGATCAGTTGATTATTTAAATTAAAAACTCTTGTCATTCAAAACTCCTGGTTCTTAAAGCAGATTAATTGGCAAAATAATAATACCCGGCAGCGCCCAGTGCCTGTTCTTCCTTTTTACCGCCGACAATTTTACAGAGCTCCTTGCCTTTTGTATAGGCGGTGTCAAAGAAAATATAAACCAGCTTGTTTCCGTTATTATCAACAATGTAGTCTTCGGATATGGCACCAAGAGGTCTGTCTAACCTGTCTGTGATGGAATTGTCTTTAAGTTCAGCAAGAACTTCATTATTTTTATTTATGAATTTATTATTCTGCACTATGAAGACAAGCTTATCATACATATCATATACAAAGGTCATCGTAACTAGTCCTGCAATTAAAGGTATATAGCGGTTAATTATAAATGCTAAATAATAAAAATTGTGAACTTTAGCGTTGATGAAAAGTATTGCATTTTAAAAATATAATTATGAAATTAAAGGATAAAGATTTCTTCGATAAAGTTTTTTATGTAACCTCCCGGATCCCCTTCGGTAAAGTAACCACTTATGGGCATATTGCAATGGTATGCGGTACAAAAGCTGCGGCAAGAACTGTAGGCTGGGCTCTCAACAGTGCAAAGAATTCCAACCTGCCTTGTCACAGGGTAGTTAACAGGTATGGCGCTCTAACAGGTAAACTTCATTTCGGGAGTTCCGATACCATGAGAGAACTTCTTGAATCTGAGGGGATAGAATTCGATGAAAATGACTGTGTCATTCTAGAGAAATATTTATGGGTGCCCGAACCAATAAAAAAATTACCAGGCTGACCTGCTCACCTTGATTGATGAGATCCCTGAATCAATATCCAAATATATTTTTTTCTTTGCAGCATCAAAATCCTTGGTCTTGTAAAGATGCTCACTAATTTTTGTAAATCCTATAAACTCTTTTGAAGATAAGCTGGCGTCGGCTTTAATTTCGCATCCGGCATCTTCCGGAATACTAATTTCAATTGAAGATGCACCTGCATCGATATTTATGTGCGATTCAGCATTTATACTGCCAAGCTTGAGAACCAGTGAGGCGGCACCCATCTGGATATCCAGTTTTCTGACATTAAATCCGCTTACATCGAAATCTGCAGCTACCGCTCCCATATCAAACTTGAGATCCCAAACCGGCACAGGATTAAGTTTCATTTCAACCCTGTTTTTTCTCTTAATAAAGAATTTTCTTGATTTCATCTTAAAATTAAGATCAGCATTGCTTTCCTGTATATCTGAGGTAAGTGAATAGCTGCTGTTTTTACCCTCAACATCCGCAGTAAAAAGAAAACTGGTTGTGTCGTTGATAGTAAAAGCACCGGCTCCGGCTTCAACATGCAGCGAAGCATTTTTAATCCCCTTTTCAAACTCAGTAGAATAATTAGAAACATCGAAAGTATTTTCGTGATCGATCTGGAATTCCACATCATCTTTGATCCAGCCAAAAAAGCTTATTACAGAGGCAAACAGTGTAAATGCAAGTACCAGTGCAGTCAGACCGGATAAAATTGCTTTTGCAGTGGTGTTCTTTAACATCAGATTGATACCGATAAGGACAATAAACAATGGCCAAAGTTTCCATAAGTCGCCAAAACCACATTCGAACTCAATATAACCGCTAAGCAGAATCAGAATTCCTATGGAGATAAGGAACACTCCCCAAAATATCTGTTTGGTTTTCATTTTTAATCCTTTACTTATTTTTTTGTTGCATTAATTAATATTCCTATTCCTACTGCAACCAGCAGCAGGGGAAACAGGTCTGATGCATCAAAATGAGGGATAAAATTATCAGCGAGGAATACCATACCGATAATTATCAGCACTGCACCGCCAAAAATTATCCTTTTTTTCTTTTTTTCATCCTGAATTTTTAAGTAATTTTCAACATCTGCAACTGGGGAGGGAGGAGCAGATTCAGTCGAACTATGAGAACTGGTCCCGTTTTTTGCCTGATAAAATGTATATGGTGCTTCAGGAACAACAATCCATAACAGAATGTAGGCCAGAACACCGGTTCCTCCTATAAACAATGTTATAACAAACAGGATCCTTACCAAAGTAGAATCAATCTCAAAATATTCAGCCAGACCACCTGCAACGCCACCTAGCATACGGTCTCTGGATGAACGATATAATTTTCTGGGCATTTTAGCTCCGTTATACAGTTTGAATCAGGATAAACATAGCCATTTTCTGGTTATTTAACATTTTTTTTATGTTAAACGGAAGATTCTTTTTTTCTTTGGATAATGGCTTATTTTTACGGTAAAGATATATTATTTTTGGATTGGGTAAAACAGCTATTTTTTAATAATCTACTGATATTAAGTGAAAATTGCAGTTGGACAGATAAATACGATAATTGGTGATCTCAGCTATAATAAGGCAAAAATCCTCGAAATTTATAATAAAGGTGTTGATGATGGTGCCGATCTAGTAATTTTGCCGGAGCTGGCACTGGTTGGCTATCCACCACTTGACCTTGTTGAAAAGAGCGAATTCAGGGCAGCCGTTAATAAAACCGCAAATGAAATTGCCTCGGTAACCGGGAAAACCGGACTGATTTTCGGGTCAATCCTTGAAGATGATGATCTGATCGGTACAGACATACATAATTCCGCCGTTTTCTGCAGTGATGGAAAAATTCAGTTTTCTCAGCATAAATCCCTGCTTCCCAATTACGATGTTTTCGATGAAATGCGTTATTTCGATCCTGCAAAAGAAGTTCATATCTATAATTTCTGCGGCGAAAATCTTGGCATATCAGTATGTGAAGATATCTGGAATGATGAAAATTACTGGTACCGGCGCCGTTATGTTAATGACCCCGTAAAAAATCTTATTGATAAAAAAGCATCAATAATTATTAATATTTCTGCAAGTCCGTATTCTTATGGTAAAAGGGAAGACCGCCGGAAAATGCTTTCTGCGATAAGCAGCCGGAATTCAATTCCGCTTGTTTATGCCTGTACAGTAGGTGCGCAAACCGAGCTGATCTTTGACGGAGCCAGCATGTGCTTTAATAATAAGGGGGAACTGGTTATGCTTGGAAAATCATTTAAGGAAGACTATTTCATCTTTGATACTTCCGGTAGTACTGTCATAACATCTCCAATCGAAAGAAGCTTTGAAGAGGAAGTACTGAATTCGCTTATTTTCGGACTGAAGGAGTACTGCACTAAAACAGGATTTAATAAAGTAGTAATCGGATTGAGCGGCGGTCTGGATTCGGCACTGGTTACCTATATTGCAGTTAAAGCATTAGGCAAAGATAATGTCCGCGTTCTGCTGATGCCGTCGGAATTTTCGAGTGAGGGAAGCATCAGGGATTCCGGGAAACTTATTTCAAATCTGGGCATCTCATCGGATGTGATTTCGATCCAGCCTGTTTATGAAACATTTTTAGCTCAGCTTGGTACACTCTTTAAAAATAAGGCACAGGATGTCACGGAAGAAAATCTGCAGGCAAGGATCAGAAGTATTTATCTTATGGCTGAAGCAAATAAATTTAATTACCTGCTGCTGACTACCGGGAATAAATCGGAAACGGCAACAGGTTATTCGACACTGTATGGCGATATGTCTGGTGCGCTGGCAGTAATTGGTGATGTATATAAAACTGACGTCTACCGTATAGCTGAATTTATCAACAGGGACGAAATAATTATTCCTGAAGAAATAATAAAAAAAGCACCTTCAGCAGAATTGAGCCCGGGACAGACAGACCAGGATACACTTCCGCCGTACGAACTGCTTGACCGGATACTTCGTTTATACCTTGAAGAGAACAAGGAGCTTAATGAAATTCACAGGATTGTGGGGGAGAGGGAAGTAGTTGAGAAGGTTCTAAAAATGGTCGACTATAATGAGTTTAAAAGACGGCAGGCGGCACCTGTACTTAAAGTTTCGCAGAAAGCCTTTGGGTATGGACGCAGATATCCTATCGTCCAGGGGTGGAGAAGATTTTATAATTAAAAAAAACAACCGGATTATGAACATTAAATATCGCATCTTATTATCATTATTATTTATCTCAACCTCTTTAGCACAGTTCGGAGGGGGACAGGAGCATATTTCTATAACTCCTTATGCCTCGTTTGATAAAGTGTATGCGGGCGGTGAGCTGAAAATTGCAGTTAAGATAATCGTTGATGATTCATGGCATATAAATTCGAATAAGCCTTATGAAGATTATCTTATACCGACGGAGATATTAATCGATACTGCTTCGGGAATCAGCATTAAAAAAATCTATTATCCGCCTGCAGAGGATTATCAATTCAGTTTTTCGGAAACACCATTATCGGTTTGGCAGGGTGAGGTAACCTTTGGTGCACTGATTGTTATGCCGGATAATATAAAACCGGGGGAATATAAGATTCCCGTATCTGTCGATTACCAGGCCTGCAATGATATGTCGTGTGTGGCACCGTCGACCGTAAGCGATACCCTTATTATTCAGGTTGCTGATTCAAGGGAGGCGGTTAAAGAAATCAACCAGGAAATGTTCAAGAATATCGACCTTAGTTATTCTGCACTGCAAAGCTCTGCTGATGAGGACAGCAGTTCATTATCCTCAATTCTTGAGAACAGCGGAATTTTTATAAGCCTGCTATTTATTTTTATCGGCGGACTTGCACTTAACCTGACCCCATGTGTGTATCCTCTTATACCTATTACCATAGGGTATTTTGGCGGACAAAGCGAAGGGAGCACTTCAAAATTATTCCTGCTGGGACTGCTTTTTGTGCTGGGCATGGCTATTACTTACTCTGTTATCGGAGTTGTAACTGCATTAAGCGGGGCGGTCTTTGGCGCACTCCTGCAGAGTCCGGTTGTTATAATTATTATTGCAGCAATTTTTGTGGTGCTGTCGCTAAGCATGTTCGGCGTTTATGAATTTAAAATGCCCGATGTCCTTGTAGCTAAAGCCGGAGGTGCAAAGGGAGGTATGTTCGGTGCTTTTTTTATGGGCTTAACAATGGGAATTGTAGCAGCTCCATGCATCGGACCATTTGTACTGGGGCTGGTAACTTACGTGGCCGCAAAAGCAGATCCTTATTCCGGTTTCCTGATGTTTTTTGTGCTGGCTCTGGGACTGGGAACACCGTACCTCTTTCTGGCAATATTCTCTGGCAAAATCAAGAAGCTTCCTCGTGCGGGAATGTGGATGGAAGGAGTAAAACACGTTTTTGGTTTTATCCTGGTGGGGATGGCTCTTTATTTTCTGCTTCCCTTGATTCCAAAGGAAATTTCAGCATACGTATTACCTGTTTATATGCTTATTGTGGGAGCTTATTTATTGTTATTTGAAAATGTCGCGGGCAAAGTAACCGGTTTCAGAATCTTCAAAATTGTGTTTTCATTACTCCTGATTGCAGCTGCAGTTTATTCTGCTGTACCTTCATCTGGGGAATCGATACCCTGGAAACCTTATTCGGAAAATATAAATATTGTTAATGCCGATGATAAAAAAGGTACTATAATTGATTTTTATGCGGACTGGTGCATACCCTGCAAAGAACTTGATGCAATGACTTTTTCAGATCCAGCCGTAATTGCTGAATCTGAAAGATTCAATACATTTAAAGCAGATATGACAAAATCCTTGTCTGCGGAAGTGGAGCTGCTCAGAAACAGGTATAAAATTGTTGGTGTGCCCACTGTGCTTGTGCTCAATTCCTCCGGTGAGGAAGTTGAGCGGATTACAGGATTTGTCGGTCCCGAAGAGTTTCTCAAGGTACTTCAAAAAGTAAATTAGCAGTTTGTTCAAATAACGACTTTTGCCAGCAGCATTTATTCTGAAATGCTTGTCATTATGGTGAAGTCTCGTTTATCCCACTCGAATGTCCTCGTATCATCTTTAAATAAAGTAGATAAGATATGTTAAGACAGGATAATTCTTGAATAACGCAGATTTAAACTCAAAACTCTTGATTACAAAGCACTTTCGGATTATATGGTAAGATTTCAAAAGTAGGGGATAAAATATTAAAAAATGCGGGAATTAAAACCCGGATTTTTTTAGTACACCCGGAAGGATTCGAATCCTCAACCTTTTGATATGAATATTCCTGTGCGACCCAAGAGGTGAGTACTCGATCGGGAACTGGTAACTGTTGCAATTTCTTTTTAAAGTATAATTTTACCATTTTCTGACAACTTTCATTTAAATATTTATTATTATTAATAAAACCAATTCTAATAAATGAGGAGTCAATATGGACAAAGTTATTGATATACACGTTCATTATGGCGCACCCAAGGATCCGGAAAGCCCCTGCTACTGGTCAAAGAAGTTTGAATCCACACCAGCATACTATTTCATGAAATTGACCGCTGGCTCTCTATTTAAGAAACTATCCCGAGGACAGATAGAGAACTTACTTATTAAGGCGGTTACTGGATCAAGACTGGTGGATAATTGCGTGCTGCTTGCAATGNNACACACTTATTTGTTCCTAACTTTTACATTGTTGATCTCGCAAAAAAATATGACCATATACTGCTCGGTGCGTCAGTTCATCCTTACCGGAACGATTGGAGGGAAGAACTCAGCTACAGCATACAAAACGGGGCCTGTTTATGTAAGTGGATACCATCATCTCAGCAGATTGATCCGCTTCATCCAAAGTGTGAACCTTTTTATGAAATGCTTGCCGCTCATAAATTACCATTATTGATGCATGCAGGACCTGAATATGCAATCCCCACCTCAAATTCAGCTTACAATGAAAAGAATAACCCAAAATACTTCAGAAAAGCTCTTGAGGCAGGAGTTACTGTTATAATTGCACATTGTTCTTTACCGTATTTCGGAAAGTTAGATACGGCTTATCAGGACGATCTGGAGGAATACTATAAATTAATAATTGACGCTCAAAACAATAACTGGAAATTATACTCGGATCTTTCGGCTTTAACCACACCTTTACGTAATGCTTATATTGAAGATATCAGGAGAAAAGTTCCTGCAGAAAATTTACTTTTCGGAAGCGATTACCCTGTACCGGCATCTGAGCTAAGTTACAAAAAAGACAAAGACCCAATTAAGTGGTTAAAATTGGCCTGGGCTGCTTTGCGAATAAGAAATCCCATAGACAAGAACTATGTTCTTATAAGTAAAATGGGTTTTGACAAAGCAGTATTAACAAATGCTTCCAGGTTATTCGCTCAAATAATCAGGTAAAAATATTACTGATAATTATCAGTAATAAAATAATTTTATTTACCTGACTGAAACAGAACTGAAACCTTTACCGGTTTCATATTTGAATACCTCTGCGCCACAGAACTTTTTATTATTACCCGATTCTGTGCATACCCAACCCCCGCAGTTAAATAATCTTACTACAGGACCAGAAGCAGGTAGAGCTTTGGTTGCTTTTGGGTCTCCCCATGGAACTGGTTCATGGGTGTGACCGAATATAATAGTCTCCGGGGCAGGGATAAACATATTATATTTCCATTTAAGATCATTAATTTCTACATAACTGGAATTGTAATAATTCAGCAGCTGTTTTCCTACTTCCGGATCACTAAGCCATTGTTCATTATTTCTAGCCTTGACTGTGGATGAAATAGCTTTAGTTATTCCCTCTTTCACCTTATTTGATATCAGATCTGTAGTCGCTTCGCTAAAAAATTGATACCATTTTTTATAATTAAAAACATTATCATCCAGATAATCGTCAAGATTATCCAGATATTTTTTAGCATTCTTCAGGTCTCCCTTCCTTACCTCTGCCTGCAGTTTAGATATCACCTCGGTTAGAACTCCTGCTTGCCCTACACCTGAGCATGCAAGCTGATTGAATGGAAAGTTTATACCCACAAATTCCGCCATATCAACAGCACTTCCAACCGGAAGATCAGATCCGAAGATAATCGGGACCCATTCTGAGAGTAATGACCAGTAATGCTCCAGATATTGACCATGCGTAAGAAGGAATGAACCATCATCTGTTACAATGTAAAGATTCGGATATGCAAAAGTAAAATGGGATTCCTTCCCCTTTATGGAGTTTGTTTCAGAATCATGGTCCGTTGTAATATTATCCAGGAACAAACCCCCATAGCTGTATTTACCATTAGTTCTTATATCAACACCGGGCAGAGTCAGGCCAGGATTTGGTGAATTTTTCCGATCATCAATCACCGCCGGCACTGACATTCTGAATTTCCTCGGAATTTTTCCTTGCTTTAGCTGGTAAATTATATTTACCTCATGCTCAACTATGGTCCATATATCAAAGTCATGATTGCCTGGTACATACAAGTACTGATCTGCAATCTTGTCCTTTTGAATCATTGTGAAGAATGCTTTGCCGGCTCTATAGGCATCGGCATAACTTGCTACGGAGAAATCTAAAATGTCACCAAGCAGAATAAGATAATCATTCTTGGTTCCGACTGCATCTTTAAATGCCTGGTATTTTGGTCCCGGGATATAAGAATCTTTTGATTTTTCAACCAGAGAACACAACTCATCACCGAAGTGAGTGTCTGAGATTACTGCGAGTTTCATAACCATTACTTTTTCTATTTTAGTTTAAAAGATTAAAATCCGAGTTTGATATTTTTATATAAGTGTAAAAAATAACCGTATCAGTTCTTCACAAATCGTAAAATAAAATGGGCACAGGGTAATTCAGAAAACAGAAGGAATTTAAACCATTTGGGGTTATTCTTACTTTTTTTATCATATCAAGTAATTTGGTCTTCTAACCTATCTTTTAGATAATTTGTTGGAGTATGTTCATACATTTTCTATCGGTTAAATTTCATTGATTGAACAAACAATACTTAACAGGGATTATATCAATGTACTAGAATCAGGAATGAAAATAAGAGAATACAGAATAAGTAGTTCTCTCTCACCAGAGTATCGACAAGTATTATAAAATTGAAAATATTATCTCTTAAAAGCAACTAATCTTTATAATCAACTAATATTGATATTTGGCAAGAAAATCTTTCAATTTTTTATTTAACCAGAAGTATTTTGAATCAGGAGTAAATAAAAGAAAAAATAGTTACTTATTATTAGCTAACTTTGGGTGGGCAGGTTAGGTTCAAAGTGTCTACAAAAGTAGTTCGTAGTGGTTGCCCCTATTTTCTACAAAATCAAACAGGCGTGTAAAAAAATAAAACCTTGATTTTGGGATAAAATCAAGGTTTTATGGTACACCCGGAAGGATTCGAACCCTCAACCTTTT
>DJMM01000050.1 GCA_002435365.1 Ignavibacteriales bacterium UBA6490 | reverse complement strand
AGTTTTATTTTTTTGGGTGTCATAAAATTCAAACAATTAAATATTTCTTTAATCAGTGCCCGGAAGATTCATTCCTTTTTCAATCTCTATGGCCGATAGGATAAAAGGTCCATAGCCCTTGAAATCATTTGTTCTTTTCGTTTCATTAATATAATAATTATAACTGCCGTCACGATACGGATTTCCCCCCAAACCGGCACCTGCACAAATATTATTAAGATACATAAATCCTTCATCGTCAGTTGTTACAAGATTTTCATACACTGCATAAAATGATTCCTTTGCATACTGCAAATAGCTGCTGTTCAGATAGCCCCTGTTTGCGCCGGCGGCAAAACTGTAAATGAACATCAGCGATCCGGATGCTTCAGGATAATTACCGCTCTCATTTAATTTATCCGTTACCTGGTACCACAGTTTTGTCCCCGGATCCCGGTATTTCAAAAGGCCGGCAGATAGATCAGCAAATATCTCCAGCAGTTCATCTCTTTTTGGGTGATCAGCGGGAAAAATATCCAGAACATCAACGAGCGCCATCATAAACCAACCCGTGGCCCGAGACCAGAAATTAGGAGATCTGCCGGTTACAGGATCTGCCCATTTCTGCTGAAGACTTTCATCCCATCCATGAAAATATAATCCCGACAGACTATCCTTCAAATGTTTTCTTATCAGAATAAACTGATTGGCGATATCATCGAATGCTTCTTTTTCACCGAACATATCGGAGTACATTGCATAAAACGGTTCCCCCATATAAAGACCATCCAGCCACATCTGGTAAGGATAAATTTTCTTATGCCAGAATCCGCCTTCGCCAGTGCGCGGCTGGAACTGAAGCTGCTTTCTTAAAGTATCTGCAGCTTTTTTATACTTTATGTCGTTCAGGTCAGAATATAAACGAAGAAGCGTTCTGCCGGGCGCAATATTATCGATGTTAAAATCAGATAATTTATAAGTTTTTATGGTACCGTCCGACTGGATGTAGTAATCCATATTCTTCCTGATATAATTAAAGTATTTTTCATCACCGGAATGTTTCCACATTCTGTAAAATGCTTCATACATCAGGCCCTGTTCATANNTTTTGCCTGCAGCTTCATCAGTTTAAAAGAAAAATTAATAAATTTTCCGGGTGATAACATATGCATCTTCTATTTTATTTAAGAAGGATCATGCTTTTTACGGAATTAAATTTATCGCTTATTATCCGGTAAAAATAAATTCCGCTTGGTAACCTGCTGCCGTCAAATGTGATATGAT
Organism: Ignavibacteriales bacterium UBA6490; assembly: GCA_002435365.1. Classification (GTDB taxonomy): domain Bacteria; phylum Bacteroidota; class Ignavibacteria; order Ignavibacteriales; family Ignavibacteriaceae; genus UBA6490. Next base: position 61,698 of record DJMM01000050.1, on the reverse strand, counting down.
ATCTGCCGGCATTTTTAACTTCATCAATTAATACCGCTGTTTCATTGCCTATGATATCGAATACCTTGATTACAATTCTGCTTTGCACCGGTACATCATAAACAATGGTTGTTGCAGGATTAAACGGATTCGGATAATTCTGCAGCAAAGCAAACTGTTGCGGAATTTCAGTTTCCACGGTTTCCTCTACCGGAAGCGAAGTATTAATCCCGGCAAGTGTCCAGAATGAAAAGTCATCAAGTCCGGAGACTTCAGCATAATTTTCAGTAGTATTTATACTTCCTCCCTTGGGAGCCCAGGAATTGTTGGTACCGTCCAGAGATTTAAAGAAGGTCAGTTCGCCTTCTGGAATCCCGTTCAATTCGGATTCATCATAATAAAACCGTAAAGTTGCATTCAGCCCTGAATTATTAGACGGCATAATATGGTACATTCTTTTTATACCCTGGTTGCCCTGACCGGTGCCCGGAGCATGGGTTCTTTCAACTGTTGTGCTTCCAAGATTTGAAGATGAAGTTAATACAGCACCAAGACCACCGACATTTAAACCTGAAGGTGTACCTGCATCTTTTGTGATCACTATTTTTCCCTGCATACCTTGTACAGTATGACCCGGAGTTTCAGATAGTAGAGCGTTACTGCCGAGGGTAATAATGTTATTGTTTAAATCAAGCGAACCGTTAAGAACTTTCAGGGATTGATTTACCGTAAGACCACGGTCTAAAATAACCGGTACCGGATTATTCACTGCGAATCCGCTTACTGTGGAGGGGAGACCATCGCCCAAAAGCTGGGAGGCAGTTCCCTTATATTCGTAGCTGCCGCTTTCGCTGTAAGTCCTGCTTCCGGAAACCCGTATGTTTCCGGTGGGATCTGTTAAGCTTATTCCGTCAGGACTTCCAATTTTTAAAGTGCCGCCGGGATTAAGCATAAATGAGCCGGGCCCATCAAGGAAAGAGTTTTCAACCATTTCAAGCGACCCGTTTACAATAAATTCACCGCCGGTGCTTGAACCCCACTTGTTTGTGTCGAGATCAAAAACCACCTGTGAACTTGCTGCAATGGTATCATAAATATTTGTTTCCATCTGAAATTTATTATCCAGATTCACATTCTGCGGGCCATTTCCCACAAAATTAAAAGCCACATATCCGAGAGTATTTGTTGATACTCTGCTGTTTATATCAAGCAGAAAATTTCCGCCGAGATTAAAAATTCCATTTCCAAGACCAGGTGAAGTACTGGTGCCGCCCTGAACTCTTCCACCCTGAACAATCAAGTCACCCCCGATATTAATGATACCAAGTCCGGCCGCATTGGAACTTGAGAACAATCCAATCCTTGCATCCTGGTACGGTTCCGAATTATCAATTATATAGGCATTTCCTAGTATGTTCCAGATTCCCACAAAACTATTGTCGGTTGCATCAATGCATGCTAATGTACCCTGGTATATATATAAATCCCCTTCAACAAGATGAGTCTGGCTTCCCGTATTCGGCCTTACACCTCTCAGGACCACATTTGCAGCCGAATTATTTATTATAAGATTACCATGAATAATCAAGTCGGCTCCCGGAACGCATCCGGCGGTTCGCTGGATCACCAGATTGCCGAATTCGTAATTACTTTCGCCTCCAACTGTTCCGCTGCCGCTGTGAACAACATAGCTCTGGGCATCCAGTATATAATCGGTACCGGGCAGCGTTGAGTGGGAAGACTGGTTATAAAAATATGCGTCGGCCTCAAGTTCCAGCGTTCCCGCAACATGGATCGAATCAATACTAGTTGCCAGTTTCCCGTCCGTATAAATTGTGAGGGTATTACACTCAACACCTATCGTAGTGGATACTGAATCTCCGCCGGAGATGATCACATCATTATTGACATTCGGAACTACACCGCCCAGCCATGTTGAGGAGCTTCCCCAATCACCGCCGCCGGTGCCGTTACTATAAATAGTTTGTGCAGATAAATTACCAATGAAAAATAAACTTGCTGCCAGTAAAATTTTAATTCTGTTTTTCATGAGAAAACCTATATTTAATAGTTATAATCGACGTAATAAAAATAATTTCAAACATACAATATTTCTTATCCGCATTTTTATGCCATCAGACTTCAATATTGTTCAAATTGACCTTAAACCGGGGAACAGCCGGCCTGAAGTCCCGGCATTCTCAGCCATCTGACAGTCAATTTTGGCTGCCAGATGGCCGAGAGAGAGCTATAAAAGAGCAGGGTACAGGGAAGTTACAACAGAATAACTGCATCATCGCTGATATGCTGGTTGTAGCCCATCCTCTACCCCAATTTTGTTACTTAAGAAGTATCATTTTCCGGCTTTGGGTAAACAGCTGGTTTGAACTGCCAACAGCTGTAAGTTTATATACGTATACGCCTGATGAAAGTTTTAATGCTCCTGCATCAAGCTGATAAGAATGATATCCTGCCGGTTGGTCATCATTAACCAGCAACGCTATTTTTTCTCCTGAAACGGAGAATATCTCAATGGTTACTCTTGAATCAGAAGGAATGGAATATTCTATGCTGGTTGATGGATTAAAGGGATTCGGATAATTCTGCAGCAGCGAAAAATTCTGCGGAGCAGATACTGAAACATCAAGCTCTTTTGAAAATGTAAAATTGCCATCGAGATCGATCTGTCTCAGCCGGTACAGGTATGAACCGCTTTGAGGAACTTTGTCGCTGAAGCTGTAGTTCTTCTGTTCAGTACTGTTTCCAGCGCCATTCACAAACCCGATACTTTTCCAGGATATATACCGGTTAGACGCAACTGCTCTTTCAATTTCAAATCCGTAATTATTTGATTCTGTTGCAGTTGTCCAGTTCAGCGTTACGATATTATTATCTGCCGTTGCCCTGAGAGATGTCATTTCCACCGGGATAACATTTCCGCCGCCGGTATTGTTAGCAAGAACAAAATCACCTACGGATGTGAAATTAACCGTCGATGTTATTGTTCCTGAAGTATTGGCTGTACCGGTTCCGCCGAGATTGACCCAGTTTCCTGCTCCGTCATCCTTTGCTATTCTCAGGTTTGCAAAGTCGGTTACATTATCGTCTGCTTCATAACTTAATTTGACTGTTGCAGTCACGATATTGGCCATAGTGTCCTTGGTTATCGTAAAGTATCTTACTGAAGAGACTTTATCGAGTGAAAGCGGGAAGGTATTGGACGGCGCCATACCGGGCATCATTTCGGCAAAATACAGAATTGCAGTAGCAAAATCCTGTGTTACATTCAGCGTAAGCGGTCTGTACGCATCACCTTTCCCGATTGGATAGGTAACTTCTACAGGTGTTGTAACATCAATTTGATAGGCCATTGGACCATCTATTAAACTGGATGAACTTCCGCCGGTAATTGTTCCGGAAGTAACAATTAAACTATTATTTAAGTTTGTGAACAGGTTACCGTTTGTAAGTGTAAGATTTATTCTGTTGCCTAAAGTCTTCGTCGTACCGAGATTTACGCCGGCGGCATTATTTATATTAAAGTTCAGGGAAAAAGTTGATACACTTAAATTTCCTGGTCCAACAAAATGCTGAACATTGGTGCCGATAAAATTAATTGTAAGTCCCGGTGAATTTCCGGTTCCGCTATTAATGCCTATTGTTCCGTCCTGCTCCAGATTTCCCTTCAGGTTAATAATGCCTTCCGGGTAATCGTTCGAAGTTGAGGAGCTGCTCTTAAACATTATCTGGCTGCCGCCTGCAATATTAAGGTTTCCGTCAATGTTGAACACAGCGGATCCTGTATGAGGTCCGGCGCTTTCATATAAAATAAGTCTGTTACCTGAGTTGCCGCTGATTAATGACACGTTTCCGCCGATATTCCAGACACAGCTGGCAGTAGTTGCAGAGCTCTGGTTAACTCCGGATATTCTTGCGCCNNTTGTTGATACTCCGCCGTTGGAAGAAGTTCCGTAAACAAGATTTCCGTAAACCGGATCGCTTTGAACGGTAGTAGGTCCTACAAAATAAACTGTACTGGTCTGATCCAGGTTCCAGGATGTTCCGGGGATGGACAATCCTGAAGAATTCACGTTAAGTATTGCTGCAGCATTCATGGTCAGGTTCAGGCAGCGTCCTTCAGAGGTAAGGAAAACAGAATCTGTTCCCAGAATTACAACATTAGACGATGAATCCGGAACCACACCTCCTTGCCAGGTTGTGCCGGTGTTCCAGTCACCGCCCCCTGTTCCATTACTTTGAATTTGACCGTATATATTGGTCGGAAGCAGGAGTCCGGCCAACAGCAGAATAGTCAGAAGATTTTTTTTCATCGTATTACCATCCTTTTATTGTTATTAGAATTGAAACGAACGAGCAGCAACGATGTTAACCAATCGAACGATTCTGTTAATTAATATTATTTCAGAATGAGAAATGCAGGGAAATTCTCTGCACGTCATCGAAGAAATCAAATTTCGAGTAGGAGTAATTTATTTCAAAATCATAATCTGAAATTGATGAATTAAAACCAAGTCCCGCCGACCAGGATGCAAGGTCGCGGTTGGTCTGATAACCCGCCCTGGCAGAGAGCATATTCAGGAATTTATATTCAAGCCCTGCATTAACTCTTTCGGTATAGTTGTTCGGATGCAGGAAATCAAGTGCAAGCAGCAGGGAATTTGTCCCTGCGGGATTATCATCAATAAAGTCAATAAGATTTACTGATGCTCCGAGCGAAAAAAGCAGGGGCAGCTGTTCATCGATCTCTTCCCGCTTAATGTTTGTGGAAAAATTTCGTATGGACATTCCAAATGTGAATTCCTTAAAATCTGTTTTATATTTTACTCCTGCATCAAACACCAGTTTGGAAGCATTATTTTCTTTTTCAGTTGTGCCGAAATAATTTTTACCAAGGTTCTGCCCGGCAATCTTGATATTACCGCCTATGGAAAAAGCTTCAGAAATTGCCCGTGCATAAGAAAGGCCGACTGCATAAGCCCCTACATTGCCTACTTCACCGGTTTCCTTATAACCAAGAGGATAAAATTGAGATTCAGATGGATAAATCAAACTTGTACCATTTATCACTCCATAATCGACTGTAAGAAAATTCACTCCCACCACTCCGATTATATCAAGATTCCAGGCAACACCGGCACTCAGGTATAGTATGTCGGCCACCCATTTTGTATAGTTAAGGTTAATGTCAAAATCTTTTTGCATGTCAGTTAATCCCGAGGGATTATAAAACATCGCTTCGGAACCGGAACCCGCAGCAGTTAAAGCTTCACCCAATGCAGCAGCCCTGGCAGAGGGCCCGACCAGCAGGAAATTCATGGTGCTCTGTGCGGTCTTGTTCAGGTCCACCTGGGAAAATATAAGGGATGTATTTAATAAGAACAATAACGCAAAAAGTGATTTATGGATCTTCATAAAATTGTCCTTGCATCTTATCTGACAATAATGAACTTCTGGAAACTGACCTCACCGTCTGGTTTCTGAAAAACGGCGATATAGATTCCGCTGCTAATGACCTGTTGAGCATCCGTGATCATGTTCCATTTCTCATACCCATCCGACTGGGGAGAATAATGATCTATTGTTTTAATCAGATCCCCGTTTTCCGTATAAATATTTATTTTTACAGATCCGGGAAGGTTGTAAAAATTAATTTGCCGCCCGTCGGTATCCGAATAGTATAATTTTACAAGCGGATCATTAATATTATATGGATTGGGCACTATTCTTATTCTCGACATATCCTCGGTGGAGTATTTCGGAGGATTAATGGGGGAAATATTGGGAATCCATATCCTGCTGCTGTACAAAATTTTTCCTCTGGACAACGGATCGGCATTCATATCATTGTCGTCAATTCTGGATTTTGCCTGAATATAATAGTAATAAGGTACTCCTGAAACAACACTTGTATCGACAAAAGAATGTTCTCCCGCTTTATCCCCGGAGCCGGATGAATATATTTCAGAATAGAATACAGTGTCCTGGTTTGAAAGTCTTCTCTTTATTGAATAACCAGCGAAATTCTGCATAGCCTCAGCATCGGGATTTTTCCATTTCAGGACAACGCCGTTTAATGCACCGGATCCCTCAACATTAAATGATGATACAGGCGGGGGAGACTGGGGGATTCTGAAATTATTATCAAAATTCCATTTCGCTCTCCATGCAGTAAGCATTACTGAATCGATTCCCATGCTTATCCAGCGGTCCTTCGATTTATCAATTTCTGAAGACCCCACCGGGAATGCAAAATTGGAAGGCATCCATCCGGTGTTGGGATCAGGCATATCGGGAGGATCGGTTAAAGTTCCCTCCAGCCATTTCTTACCGATCTCCTGGCTTTTTTCGATGCCGATACCGGCAATACCAACAGCATAAACAAAATGAAGCTTATGGCCGGGAGGAAAATTATATGGCCCAAAGCTGGAGAAGTTTTTTGAATTCACTGAACTGATTGTACCGCCCGGAAAGTTTGAAAAATTGGCAGTCCCCAACTCATCATTGTTCAGCATATGGTGCGTACCCGGTATACTGTTAGGCATTAAATTTTTGTCGGAAAAACCTCCCCGCATTGCCCAGTAGTTTTTACTTCCGTAAGGATCTTCGCCTGAACCCGGGTTTGGAATTTTAGTTTCTGTTCCGATGTATGTTACTTTTGGCTGCAGAAAATCGTCTATATCCTGCTCAGCAGTAATATATGGTTCGCCGGATGCGTGCAGTATTGTATAGAAATTAAGATTTGTATTAAGCAGCCTGCCTTTCTGACTGGTTACCGGAGACCCCATATCGTCGCCGGTGGTCTGCGGATCATCAGCAGAATAAAAATAAAATATTCTCAGTGAATCGCCCTGGCGTGCTCCGTAATAATGCTGCCAGACATAATTATATTTAGGTCGTTCACTGGATGATGGAGATGGATTTGAGCCGTTTGAATAGAAGTTATTTGCTACTCCCTGGTTCATTGAAAAATAAAAATTTCTCAATGTATCCTGCACCAGTGAATCGCCGCCGGTGGAACTAATATGGTCAACACCTGTATTTGTTAATTCCACGTCAATTATTATATAATTATCATTTAAACTCTGGCTCCATGCGAGGATTTTTCTCTTTACCTCGACGCCCAGGACGTTCTTATATGTGGCTTCAATAATCTGATCATAGGTGCCGTCCGAAAATTTCGATGGGTCATGCACAGCAAAATCGGTAAGACCGGGTGAAGCACCGTTTACAGTCTGATCCGGATATTTAAATCTTATATAACTGGTGATGGGGCTAATAACTTTTCCATTGAGCATAAAATCATTGATAGGGCCAAAAACGGCAGCCCGGTAGATTGAGTCATCCGGCGCTTTCCAATCAGTACAGGCTAATCTGAAACCCGAGCCGAGATAATTTTCGCTTCCCTGGCCGCGGTGCTGAATAATATCAAAGTCATTTGGAAAAAAGCCTGCACGGAAATCAAAAGTAGCTTTATCCCCGTTGGCAGCAATGCCGCCCCATATTTTTGAGACTTTTGTTTGAGCAGTTTCAAGTTCAGGCTGGCTGTAAAGGTAAACATTTAAAATTAAAACTGCAGTCAGAACTGTTTTTATATTTGCGAGAGTCATGAAATTCATGCCTTTGAATTCAGTTAAAAATCAATTTTAAGTCCGAACCAGAAATCCCTTGGCTGACCATATATAAAATATGAGTAATCGGGATCGTTGATGTAGGGTTTATCATCTGACCTGAGATCGCCGACTTTATCGTCACCCGGCAGGTATAACCCGGGATTCTGGCTTCTTAAATTATCAAACTCGGGAGAGTTATAAAGCGGCAGATGAAGAGATGACAGATATTTTTTAGTATCATCCCACTCCACGAAATTTCCGGAGTCAACGGATTTGCGCCTGAATGCATATCCTCTGTTTAGCAAGCTGACTTTTATGTTGAATAGGTTGCTTACATCGATAAAGAAGGTTGTATTGAATCCGAAGAGGTTTAATGATTTGCTTAACCGCAGGTCAACCATATAATAATCAGGCCATTGCAGATTATTGCTCAGATGGACCTTCTCCAGCGGATTGAATGTAAAATATGAGCCCGCTTTCCATTCGAAAAATACAGTTGCTCTCCAGTCAGAGGTTAATCTGTTCAGCCAGTTACCGGCAAACAGGTTATCCGGAGAGGAGAAAGATAAGTTGGCATTAAATATTGGTCTTGGCAGAAAACGGTCTTCATTTCCGGCATACAGACCGGCCCGGTTTTCATTGAGTGTAACATCTGAGATCGTTCCTCTCCCGGTAAGGCCCGATTTTTTCAGCATATAATTAAAATTTATCCATCCGTTGATCCAGCTGTTATCGTTCTTTGTAATATTAATTTCCAGACCTTCGATATCCTCGTAATTATTATTTTCCCATCTTTCATAATCGATAGTTCCGTTTGAATTTATATAATTTACTTCTCCGTTTTCCCCGGTAACATCTTTATAATATCCGGACAGTGTAAGAATTATATTTTCATAAAAGTTGTAGGCAAAACCGAGTTCATAATGGATTGAACGGGGCGGTGCCAGGTTAGGATTCGACATCTCATAAACCCCGTTCTTATCATATCTGTATCTTATCAGGTACATTGAAAAATAGGGGGGATTAGAACGGAAGTGTCCGTAGTTAAAATAGAATTTGGAATTTTCAGTCACCGGGAAAGAAATACCCAGCCGGGGGCTGTATGTAAAATGATTTTTTATGGGCTGGAGGAATCCCGGATGTTCTTTGTCATACTCTTCCCATTTTTCCCATATAAGGGATCTTCCTTCAGCCAAAGCCGCGTAAAAAGAGTCGGCCGCCGCACCGGCATTCCGGGGGGCACCTCCAAAAGCAGCTGTAAATGCTTCTGAGAATAAATCACCCGATGGCCACCTGCCTCCGCCGCCGTAAAAATAATCAAGTCTTATTCCAAGATTTGCAACTATACCGCTGTAGGTTACCTGATCCTGCAGATAAAATCCGGTAAGACTTGGTTTGCGGTGATAATTATATTCATAAGTATTATAAGGTCCGGTCCGGTTCCACTTAAGCCATAACTTATGATCGAGGTCTATAAGATTATATTCCAAACCTGATTTTACATAGTGATGATCACCATACTGGGATACCAGGTCAAGTTTAAGATTTATCTGCTGGGTATGAACATTTGTGTAAAGATCACCTTCCTTGCTCCTGAATCTCTTGTTTACTCCGGGCAGCGCATCATAACCGGGATAGTTGTAGTCGATGGTGTCTGTACCGTAGATGGCGATTATCCGGTTATTATTGGCAAACTGAAGCTTTCCGTAGGGCATTTCGGTTACCGGGAAAGGTCCAAAATGTGTTAATACAGCCGGATTGCGGTTATCTTCGTTGGGTGAATGATCCTTAATCGACATATAGCTGGCTTTAAATTCCCAGAAGGTGGAGTTATTTAAAATATGATTTAGGTTTATACCGCCCATCAGGGTGGTTTGATCTAATAGAGGGAAAATCGGAACATCGAACCAGTAATTTGTTCCTCCGTCAAGACTTGAAATTCCGCTTGTTACCGATATATTATCCACAGGCATAAAACCGCCTTCTCTGCCTGCATCCGGTGCATCACCGAAAGCAGGTTTTAAAGGACTTAATCCCAATTGTCTTTTCCACAAACCATTCAAGGTCACGGTTAATGATTGTACCGGGTTTGTCTTTAGGGTTGCTAAAGTTGTATAGTTTTTATTGCTTCGCCGGGCATATGGAACAACATAAAAATTTTCTTTTGTGGAATGTGAAATATAAAATGTAGGGTCTCCCAGTATACCGCTTACAAAGGGAAGGGGTCCTCCGAATCCCACATCAATATTATAGTCCGTTCCGGTTTCTTTTCTTAAATGATCCTGAAATAATCTTTTCTGCTCATCTGAAACCGTATAGCCAAGAGCTGCCAGACCTTCATAATCCGGAATTGCCATATGCATCCATGCAGCCAGCAGATAGTAATCCAGGGGAGTTGCCTGCTGGTTAGCCGGTCGACCCTGATTAAAGATTTCTGTCATCTGAATCCAGCCGTCAAAGTTTTCGTGCTGCTGTTTCAGGTATTCGTTATCGGCCCATCCTGCTTCCGTTCCATTGAACGCAATTTTCGGATCAAGAAATGGTGCAAGCACCGGGCCGTGCGGATCGGAAAGCTCAGGTCCGAATCTTTTCAAATGGGCAGTATTCTTCTGAACTGATATTGTTCCATGATAAGCTTCTTTTTTCCCTGATTTAGTTGTCACATTTATTAATCCGGATCTGAAATTTCCGTATTCCGCATTAAATCCCCCTGACAACAATGATACCTGTTCAATTGCGCTGAGCGGAATTGAAGTCTCGGCATTTCCAACAGCGGCATTATTATATCCTATTCCGTTAATAAAAGTACCTGTTTGCTCTGCCGATCCTCCCCTTATTTCCAGAAATCCTTTCTCGCTTGAAACACCAGGCTGTTTTTCCAGAAAGGCATTAATATCTCTTATGCCCGCCGCATTATTTATCTGGTCGTCTGTTATAACCAGCTGGGTATTGGAAACCTCATTATGCAGTTTGGTTCGTTGAGCTATGACCACCACCTCCTCACCTGCAATAATGCTTGAAGATAATCTGATGTCAAGCGATGTCACTCTGTCGGGTGAAACCAGCACATCAAGTATTCTTTCTTTTTTATATCCGATCATACTTGCCTGTACCGTATATCTGCCGACAGGAACATTAATCAAGGAAAATTTGCCTTCTGTATTTGATGCCGCACCCAGGGTTGTATTCAGTAAAATTATATTTGCCCCAACCAATACCTCTCCGGTTTCTGCATCCGTTATCTCGCCCTGAATTTTACTTCTGACCTGGCTGAAATTATCAGACCACAGAGCAATAAGCAGAAAACAAATGAAAACTGAAACTCTTATTGGAATTTTATTCATAATATCAGATGATTACTATTTATTTTAAAAGTCTATTTATCCTTTTTATATGGTTGTGTTATCATCATGTCTTTACCGTTTATCATGCAGTTCGACACCCTGAAATCAACTACATTTTGTATTGTATTTTTATTGGCGACATTGTTAAATGTGCAATTATTTATTACCAGTTTTTTTACCGGTGAGCGATCGTAGGCTTTAATCCAAACGGCAAAAGCGCTTTTCTGAGAAACAACATTTTCAATTTGTATATTTTTTACCTCAGGGGTGAAGGCACCATTGTCTCCCTCCTCGTAATAATAATTTATTTTAAGAACCGCCTCGCTCACTTCACCTACTGTAAGGTTTCTTACAAATATATTTTCAATAACTCCGCCCCGGACTGCATTCGTTTTTATTCTAACAGCTCTTTCCAGGTTAGGACTGTTCATGACGCAATTTTCAGCAAAAACATTTTTTACGCCTCCTGAAATTTCGCTGCCGATTACTACTCCGCCATGTCCATCCTTCATCTCACAATTCTGAATCACGATATTTTTGCAGGGAGTATTTATTCTCCTCCCATCGTTATTTCTTCCTGATTTAATCGCAATACAGTCATCACCGGTATTGAAATAACAGTTTTTAACTAAAATATTGCTTGAACTTTCGGGATCAAAACCGTCATTGTTCGGTCCCAGTCCTTCAACTGTAACATTATCTATTGTTATATTTTCACAGAGCACCGGGTGGAGAAACCACATCGGTGAGTCTCTGAAGGTAACTCCTTTGACTAAAATATTTTTACAATTATAAGGCTGGAAAAAATTCGGACGTAAATAATATCCATTCCCGAAAAGCCTTTCCCGGGGAGGAATATTATTTTCGGCCATCTCAAAGAGCAATTTTCTGCCGTTTTTCTGATTGGGCATTCCTTCGATCCAGCCGTTATCTTTATTTCCTTTCCAGCTCCACCAATTTGAGTTGTCTGCCTGCCCGTCCAGAATTCCGCTGCCGGTAACCGCTATATTTTCTTCACCATAAGCATAAATAAGCGGTGAATAATTCATGCATTCAACACCTTCCCACCTTGTAAAGACCACGGGAAGATATTTTTCGGGACGGGTGGAAAACTTAACCACCGCTTTTTCAGTTACTACCAGATTAACATTGCTGAGCAGGTAGATGGGACCGGTCAGAAAAATTCCTTCGGGAACGACCACCTTCCCTCCGCTATTTTCTGAGCAAGTTTTTATGGCCTGTTCGAAGGCTACGGAGCAATCTGTTTTTCCATCGCCGACTGCACCAAATGAGGTTATGTCATAAATGACATCCCTGAACTCCGGAACGGTTATGGTTTTTATTATATCCGGAACATCGGCCCAGGGATCATTTGTATGGTTCGGTTGACAGAAAATATGGAATGTTAAAAAGGAAATTATAATTATAATATGATTCAGCATTTTAATACCGAAAAATTATTTTATCAGAATTATTTTTATGGATGCAGAGTGGTTGTTAAAACTTAATCTAGCTACATATACACCGGTCGGACAATTTTTGTTATCAGCTGTCCAGGTAATCTCATATGTACCAGAATTTTCAAATCCATTTACAAGCTCTGCAACCCTCTCACCAAGAATATTAAAAATATCAAGAGTAACTATTCCCGGGGCATCCAGATGGTAGATTATTTTTGTAGACGGATTAAACGGGTTTGGAAAGTTTTGCTCTAAATAAAAGCCGGAAATGGATATTTCCGGAGCAATACCGATTAAACCGGCAGTCTCGAAAGCGCCCAGATCAGGAGCAGTTCCGCTAAACGGCAATCCTACGTCGATACCTGCATCAACCATTGAACTTGTTTCTGATAATCTGAAAAGGTTATTCTTCGGCAGATATCCTGAATCGTCGCGAAGAACTTTTGCAAGTGAAGTATCGAGACTTAAAAAATCCGAGTCTGCAACTGCAAATCCCTGCCAGCTGTTATTCGATATGATCGAGTTAGGAGCAATTGAGTTTGACTGCTTGTATGATATATTATTCTTTAATACATGCACCCCGGAGCTGGGTGTAGATGCAAAAGCAAAGTTCAAGGTACCGTTTCTGTATGCGGTATTGTTGTATAAAGTGATTCCGGCAATATTATTGTTCTGGTCGAATCCTTTGGCCTTATTATCAAAAGAAACGCATCTTATCATTACATGCGGACCGGCGACATAATTTCCCCCAAGTTTAAATCCGTTTCCGTCACCCTGGAAACTTGAAATTCCCCAGATATTATAACCGTTATGAAATGCCCAGCAGTCTTCGACAACTACTGTGTCATTTGATTCATACATATCCCAGCCGTCGTCTGAATTTCCCCAGGCACGGCATCCCTTAAAGATATTGCCGGGACCAATATCAAGTTTTGGAGCAAACCCATCGGCATTTTCCCCGTTTGTAAGAAAATCACAGTTCTCGTAAGAGTCACAATTAATTATTTTATTATAACTGCCTCCTCCGCTGATCTGCAGGCCGGTATCTTCACAGTGATGAATAGTACAATTCTCAACTGTGTTATACCAGCTGCTGATATGAATACCGTTATCGCCTGCATTTTGTATCTCAATTCCCTTTAAATGCCAGTAATTATGAGTAATCTGAAAACCCCTTGACGATGTTGATACCGGCTGGTGTATAAAATCTATTACCGGCAGTTCACCTGGATATGCCCAAACCTTTATCGGTTTTCCTGCCTGACCGCTTTTATTAAATCTTATTGTTGTAGAATCATAGTAAATACCACCCCTCAGGTAAATCAGCGAATCAGGACCGGAAAGGGAAATAGCTTTTGTAAGTGAACGGAAAGGGAGGTCGATTGTTCCGGGATTGTTATCATTCCCATCGGGTGCCACAAATATCTGCGCCAGTAGAAAAACCGGAAAAAGAAGAAAGATTTGAATTATTTTGAGCATAATTAATAATAATGAATTTTTAGCTAATACAAAAAAAGGAGCATCCTTNNGGATTCGGATAATTCTGTTCAAGCTGGAATGATTCGGGTAAATATCCCTCTTCAGTTTTAACATCCGTAAGCCATGCTTCCCATTCAGTTTTTTTGGTCGGGAACCAGTTCAGGTCACCGACAGGGAAGCCGCCCTGAGAACCTGTATAAGCTGCAAGAGAGGTTCCATATGAACAATCCAGTGAGTCTCTGTAATATACATATCCTCTTCTGTCCATATCATCAGTTTCCCTGTGCCAGAGGGAAGAAGGTGTATTCTTTGTCTTATTTCCGCCTGCTGGACTCCAGTACCAGCGGATCATATTAACCATAACCTTGGGAATGTTTACAAGGTCAATGGATTCTTTGGTGAAAGCTGTCAAAGAATCTGCAACTTTTGTATTGATATGCCAGGATAACGGTTTACCCTCTAAAACATTGTAAGATGTCAGGAAAGCCTGACCGGTATCAGAGATTGAGTAGTAGTTATTGGAAACGTTCCACACCGTGGTATCGTTTGGCGCCGTAAAGATCCAGCACATCCTGCTATAACCATTAGGATAAAATTCTCCCGTATTTGCCCATTCGGCAGTTCTGGTAATATCAGTGGAATCCTCACCGCCTGCAAATGCATCGACAAATAAATTGTTTGTGATATAAACAACTTCGCCAACATTACCTAGGGATAGTAATCCATGGAATGCAAATCCATTCACAAACGAGTTATGGTCGATCAAACAGTATTTAATCATACCGGTTCCTGCGAGCGGATTTGAGAAATTATAATGTCGGATTGGGCGGTCCTGGAAGTTTACAAAACTGTTATTAACAAGTATTAATGTATCACAGGAAGCGTCCCTCAGATCAATACCTTTTCCTGCACCAAGGTTTGAGGTGCTCAGTGCACCCATATTTGCAAAAATTGAATTTGTAATTTTAACCTTTATGGTAGCACTGCCGGTACGAACATGCTGACCATTGATATTAGTTAAAATGCAGCTGTCGATAAGAATATAGGAGCCTATTCCGTTAGTATTAATTAAACCTCCCTGAACATTATTGAAGTTTGAGTCTACCGGTTCAAAAAATCCGGAGACAATTAAGTTTGTCATTTCCAGATTACCGCCGCCAAGCTGGAATAAATTTCCTGGTGGTCTGTGAGGATTTGCACCTGTTCCGGTCGGGTATTGAAATATGACTGGCTTGGTACTATTAACCGGGTCGTATTTAGCTTTTATCCTTATTGTACTACCTGCCGGTACATTAAAGATCTCTGTATTGAGGTAGAGACCACCGGGCTGAAGAAGGTATACGCGGTCAGGCGGAATGCCGTTATTTGCTGTAGTATCTGCACGGATCTGTTCCATTAAAAAGGTTCCGGGTCCGGAATACGGAGCCAGCTCAAGATAACTTTGTCCGTATGCAGCAAACTGCAACAAGAGAAGAAAGATCAGAATGCCAAAGTATTTTTTTGCATTCATGTTTCACTCCTATAGGTTAGTGAGTATGATTTGTTATTTAGAGTTACTATGTAACGTGAGTAAGAAATCAAAGTAAAATATTATAATTGTAATATCACTCCCAGGTCAGCAGTTATACCATAATGCTCACTGGTATTCAGAATTTTATAGTTATTAACCCTGTTAAAGATGGAATTGTTTTCCTTGATGTTATTTAAATTACTTACATTGAGCATAACAGACAGATAATCGGTAATTTTCTGTCTGAGTGCCAGATCTAATCTTGTAAATCCGTTGATGATTTCATCACCTCTTCTGCTTGCAGTGAAGAGCCTGTTGTATTCAGATTGGTGGAATAAGGATATCCTGCCCGAAAATCCGCCGATATCATAACCAAGGGAAATGTTTCCGAAAAATTCAGGCTGCTCCTCCATCTGCTGC
Source organism: Ignavibacteriales bacterium UBA6490 (assembly GCA_002435365.1). Lineage (GTDB taxonomy): Bacteria > Bacteroidota > Ignavibacteria > Ignavibacteriales > Ignavibacteriaceae > UBA6490. The sequence goes on along the minus strand of DJMM01000050.1, from coordinate 45,875 downwards.
TTGATTTCCACAGGCCTGTCCTGGTATCTGTAAAAGGGGATTCCCGGAAATTCAGGTAAGTAATAAATGACAGTATCGGTTACTGCACTAAAGATTACTGTTTCAGATTTTACAAGAGAGAGGTTGTATGAAAGCACAATGTTCTTTAGTAAACCGGGAAGAAAAGTGAAGTTCATCTGATGCTCAAATTCGAAACCCCAGACTTTCGTATCCTTCGGGGAATTATAAGGAACTGATAACTGATATGCACCGGTATGAATTGATTTCCAGTTTAATCCCAGGAACCGTAGCAAGGTGTCACCTGTTGTGTTAATCTGATTCAGATAGTGATACTGGTCTTTAATAATTTTATAATAAGCGGATAGTGAAACCAGACCTATCTCATTTCCAAACAAAGATGTGTTTATTTCGAAATTCCATGCCTGAGCTGTTTTCAGCAGGGGATTTCCAACCAGCAGTTCCTTCGCTGAACCGGAAGCAACACCTCTCCAGGCAAAATAGGTATTCAGCCTGTAATTAAAATCGGGTCTCGCTAACGCTTTATAAGCCGCAAGCCTGATATTTAAATATTCGCTTGGTTTAATATTCAGATGAAAATTCGGAAGAATTATGGACTCGGAATGAGTTGCCGAAGTATCCCTGCTTGCATCCGGTGGAATAGGAAATCCGCCCGTTTGAATGGGAGAATATTTTGATTTATAGTCATTATCCTCATTTTCAACTCTTACCCCTGCAATGAATGTCAAATATTGGCCGATGTTTAATGTATTCATCAGGTATAGTGCACTTACTCTTTCAACTATATCATAATTTCCTGTCTTTACCGTTGGATCATCGCTGTATTCTGTTTTCGTACCATTCAAATTTATTCCGTAAATGTTCAGATCATGCCACTGCCGAAAACGATCCCCTGAGATCAGAGGATTAAGAAGATACTGATTAAATAAATTCCATGATTCGGGCGGGGCGATCAGAAAATCGGAAAAGGATGGTGTGGTAGTAGTTGTAGATTGAAGAAATCTCTGATAGAATGCATCGAAATAGGTCCCTGATAACCGTTTTTCACTTATTGTACCGTCCGGCATTCTTTCATATGGCTGCCAGTATCCAAGGTAATACGGGGAGTAAAGTGATCCATTTATATTGGAGCGGTTTTTAATTTTGTATTTACCTCCTGCCTTCAATTCACCTGAGAACAGAGATCCAAAAGAATAGTCTTTTGAAATATTCAGGAACGCTGTTCGCTCTTTGTCGTAGTTTTTCTGGGAATAATAATATGACTCATACAGTGTTGCTGCATTAAAATTATTATAGGCATACTGAATCAGATTTTCAGGATTTGTTTTAATGCCGGGTGTATTCATCATACCTGCACCGGTAATCGAAGGTTCAAGGAATTCCAGGTAATAATCATAGGGATGGTCTGAAGCAGACTGTGCAAATGAAAATCCCCAGTTAAATTGTAATTTCAAAAGATTATTCGTACCTGTAATTGCGCCGTTAACCGTTTCGATTTTTTGCTCCCTGTCCCTGAATGTATAGGTAACCGCACTTCCGTCAACGCGGGAAGGATAATCACGTGTATGAGTAAGATATTCGCGTTTGGTGCTGCTGATGGCAGTACTTAATTTGATTGTTCCGTCATCAGGCGTATTGAAATCCAGGAGCAGCGTTCCGCCGTTTCTTTTTCTTATTTCATCAGTGAATTCAAGTATAAAATTGCTTATCAAATAATCCGTCTGATTTTTTACGGTTTGATCATAATCCAGGTTGAATCTTTCGCTGCTTCTTATCCTGTTTTCAAGATTACCGAAGACCTGGACACCAAGAAGATCGTTAAAAAATCTTTCACCATATTTTAGTCCCAATGTATATTGTTTGGCAGACTGCATTAAATCATTGTATCCCCCTTTCAGGTCTGCTCTTAAAGTTCTTTCCGAAGGTGCACCCTTTGTTACAAGATTTATGCTTCCTGCAATTGCATCTGCATCTTTATCGGGAGTAAGAGCTTTGTATAATTCTATCCCGGCAAGGGAGCTTTGCGAAATTGTTGCCAGGTCAAGACCGCGGCCGCTGGAATCGGTTGGNNGGCATTCTTCCCATTACTTCGGCAGCGTTTACATCAGGCAATTCCTGGATTTTCTCTTCCGATACCACATTAATAATTGTATTCGAAGTTCGCTGCTGGTTTATTGCCGAAACCTGTCCGGCCATTTGTCCGGTAACCACAACTTCTTCCCCGATCAGAACATCAAGGTTGAGCTGGATATCAAGTTCAGTGGTTACATTGTCCTTTATTAAAACTTCGGTTTCTTTGGCTTTGTAACCGATATAAGAAACTTTTACAATATGAATACCGGCCGGAATGGGAGTGATTGAATACCTGCCTTCAATGTTTGTTGCGGCACCCAGGGATGTTCCAACCAGAAATACGTTGGCACCGATAAGTTCTTTACTGGTTACAGAGTCAGTTATAGTACCCCGTAAAATGCCCTGTGAAAAACTTTGTGAAATGGTGATGATGACTGAAAGGAAGGTGAGCTTAAAAGTGTCTGATAATTTCATTCTGCCTCTCCTCTGGTGTAATGAAAACAAAAAAAAGTAGGATTTATTTATTTGTCAGAATACAGCTTCGCCAGGTAAGTTACATAACTGTTTACTTTACCGATAAAGTAAACAATTAAGCTATATTGAAGAAAATAAAAAAATATTTTAAAGTCAAGAAAAAAATTCAATAAATCAGTTTTTTTTTCAGTGAAGCGGCAGGCTTGTTTTCTCAATTTTTCTTAAAAATCAGAGTATTCACTGAATAATAGCAGGCTTTTAATTCCGGGCTGAGTATTCCGCTATCAGCCATGATTCATTTTATATCATCTTTCCTGCTGTCCATAAAGTAACCTGCTGCTGCATAACGGGAGAATTCTGCCGTGCAAGCAGAAGGACAGTCAAAGAGAACTATATCTATATTATATGATCTCTTTTTTTCAAAAATTCTGGTCGAAGGGTCGGTGTAATAAAAAAAACCGGATTATTCTGCGTTATTTATTCAAAAACAACATTCTGGTTAAAAGAAGCTTCATTTTTACTTGATTCAGCTTCTGATTTACTTCAAGAATTACAGTATCGTATATAAATCACCAACCTTTTGCTAACGGTACGCTTACCTTACACAAATCCGTGGAGATAGGTGGAAGGTAAGCGCAAGGTAGCCGTAAGGTAAGCGCAAGGTAAGCGCAAGGTAAGATGGTAATATCAGAATGAGTAAATAGAAAATTATCATTTTGAGTCATTTAATGTTATATGGTTCATCAACGGCGGGATTCTTAGTCTTAAGATAATTTAGGGTAAAATCCGGTTTTACCGGATTCTCTTACGCAGGAAATCAATAATAATATCAGTGGTCTGTGTGAACCACGGCTCAAAAAGCCAGAATGTATGGGGGGTATCGGGGATGGTATGAATTTCATATTCAATTCTGTACTTTCGTAAAAGCTGAACGGCTGAATCCCTGCCTGCGTGAAATCTGTCGATTGAGCTATTAATAAAGAGGAATGACGGGCTGTTTTCAGAAATGTAGGTCAGTGGTGAAGCCTCCATCCATAACTTCTTATTATCTTTAAAGGATTCTCCCAGCCAGAGTTTGCCTGCAGAATGATAAAGATCAGAAGTATCCTTTCCGCTTTCGGCCGGATCTGTAAAATCGAGTATTCCGTCAATGTCAATCACCAGGTTAATTCTTCCGGAAATTCCGGGTAAAAAATCTACCGGATTGAAGAAGGGGATTTTTTCGGTTACCCCGCAGAGAGCAGCCAGGTGACCTCCTGAAGAGCAACCCAGCAGAATAACGTCTGATGAATCTGCTCTGAATTCCTCAGCTTTCAGTTTTAACCATTTTACTGCTCTTTTTATATCCAGAACGGCGGCAGGATATTTAGCTTCAGGGGAGAGCCGGTATTCAACAGCTGCGCATAGGAAACCTTCGCAGGCAATTCTTTCAGCCAGGGGGTGGAGAAATGATTTATCTCCCGACTTCCATCCTCCGCCGTGAAGGAGAATTATAACCGGGTAAGGTTTACCTGCTTTTGAATCTGGATAAAAAAGGTCCAGGCGAAGATTCCTCGATCCCTCGGTGTAGTATATATAGTCATATTTTTTAAATAAAGTGCTGCAGTTTTCTGATTCGGCAATTTTGATAAATGGAAATTTAGCGAGTTCTTTTTTATAATATCCGAAAACTGTATAGGAAGAGTCCCTCGGGATGCCGTCGCCGGAAATATAGGTTTGCGGTAAGATCAAAATATTTAGACAGAGAAGAATCGGAATAAAGTGATTAATTTTCACCGGTTGCCTTAAGCCACTCGGGATAACTGTCCAGAACCGTTTGCGGGTTATAAACATACCACGCATATCCGGTTCTCCTTTCCCGTTCTACTTCTGCCAGTGAATAAACTGTTTTACCATCGCGATTGCAGAACATCGGTTTATGGCTTTCCAGCTGGTAGAACCTTGTCCATATTGGTTTTGCATTTTTATCCTCAACAACAACTTTATCAAAGTCTGCCGTATGATACATAAATTCTTCCCGGGTAGTTTTAATGCTGTCAATCCTTATTCCATATATCCTGGAATCTTCAAACCATTCCACAGCCGCCTTGACAGATCTGGTAATCCCGGGATCCGGATTATCAATAGACATAAGGAATTTCACAATGCCTGTACTTTCTCCGTTACATATTGCAGCAGGCTCGAAACTTCTGGCATTGCGGGGACTAAGGTCATTATTATCATGCTGCTGGCACCATGCGGTTAATTTCCCGTTTTCATTAATCTGGCATTTCAGAATACAGTCAATTCCTTTATCATACGCAGCTCTCACTTTTTTCAGAATATCGCTGCCCAGAAAAGAAAATTTATCCTGGTCATCTGAAATTTTCTTCAGCAGCTTCATTATTCCTATCATTGCCTCGTCGTTAAATGTAATATATTTCCTGTAGCCGCTTGTATCGGGGTAGTACTGAGGCCATCCGCCGTTTTTATATTGTGCGGAGAGAACAAATTCGATGCCCTTGATAAAAGCAACTCTGTATTTTTCTTTTTTTGTATTGAAATATGCTTTGGCAAGATAATTCAGCTGCGAGTGGGTCGCTCCGTTATCAAAAGTTGTGTTTAATTTATTTCGTGCTTTTAGTACAGCATCCTTTTGTTCGTCGGTAAGCACAGCCTGCATATCATAGTTTTTTGCCCATCCGCCGTTTGACTTCTGGTATAGTAAAATATTATCTGCTATTTTATCTGTTTCAGAAGCAGTATATTTTTTCTGGTCTGGTGCGGGAGTTATTGTTTTATCCTCATCATTTATGTCGTACCAGTGGTGTGCACTGTCGTAAAATTCAGAAGTGTCGGCATCAAATGTCTGATTATTTTCTTCGGATATTCCGCCTGCACAGGAATTGAGCGTAAGAAAGAACAAGACACCTGCGCACAAACCTGAAACAAATCTCCGTTTTGTGAGACTCATCAGTAATTTCGGAAAATTAAGATCCGGAGAATTCGGTTTATTTAAGTTCATATTTTTTGATAACAAGATATTTTAATTCTTCCTTACCAGTATTTTTAATTCCATGTTCAACATTCGGGGGACAATAAAATGCTGAATATTTCCCTCTGTTGGTGGTACTGCCGTCCAGGTAAAATTCTGCAGTACCTTCAAGTACGAAGAAAAATTCATCTTCAGAATGTTTATGAGGCGGGTGTGTAGCGGAATGCGGGGCCACAACACTTAACTTGATTGTTCTCCCGTCAATAAAATTTTTATCATAAAACCAGTACTGATAACCTGCTGCCGTTCGTACCGTATCGTCAAATGAAAATTCCCTTACGCAATTTTCAAGCGACCACTTTTTATCATTGCCGCTTTCCTGTGCAATCAGGAGCGTTGCGCCGATGCACCAGAAGATGAAGGAAATTAATTTTGTCTTCATAAAAATTTCTTTCGGAAATACCATTAACCTACTCCTGAAATAAATTCAGGAGCTGAAATCATAATTTAATTTAAATGCTGTAAATGCACAATAATGCAGCGGCAAAGGTCGCTAAATCGGTTAAAATGATTTACAGGATAGTATTAAAATGCATTTTCGTTTATATTTAAATCAATATTTTAATTAAAATTACATAATCAAAAATCAGAATACCCCGGTTTATTTTTGCAAAACCGGAGGATTTGAAGGAAACAATATGATAAGCAAAGAACTGCTGGATATTTTATGCTGCCCTGAAACAAAAGCAGACCTTGTGCTGGAAGGGAATACTCTTGTTTCAACCGACAGAAATACAAGGCGTCGTTACAGAATTGAAAATGATATACCAATTATGCTTATCGAAGAGTCCGAACAGCTTGATGTTGCGGAGTGGGAGGAAATAATGAAAAAACATGGCAGGCTGTGATGGATCCTATTAATATTATAGTTGGTCTAAATATTATTGCAACATTCGGTGCAAATTTTTCGGGTGCGAAAAAAGGATTAAAATCGACGGTTACTGAAGTAAGGGAAAGACCTGTTTCATACCTGCAGAGATGGCCCCTTGCTATGGCCACTTTGGCTCTGGCCGCACTTATTTTTGCCGTCTTCGGTATCGGCACATTGACTTATGATCCGGCCTATTATAATTTCAGGCTGGCCGGATTGATTGTTTACTTATTGTTTTCATGGTTTCAGATCTATTCTTACAAAAGTCTGGGAGAATATTACGCACAGGATATTCTGATATTCAAAAATCATCAGATTGTTGATAAGGGTCCTTACCGTATAATTCGCCATCCCCATTACATGTCGCAGATATTAATTGATATTGCCGGAGGTGTTGCTACACTTTCGTATGTGGTTATTGTAATTGCTGCAGTTGAAATTCCGCTTATCATCAAACGGGCTCTGCTGGAGGAGAAGATTCTGGCAAAGCATTTTAAGGATGATTTTTCATCCTATAAAAAAAGAACCGGTTTTATGTTTCCGTTTGTGGGCTGATGAAGTATTTTATTAAAATATTTTTAATACTGCATTCATGCCTGCTGTTCCCCCAGCAGATCAATGAAATTAAAATTCACACGCCGGAGGGTGTCGGTACTATTCCTGCCTATTACAGGGAGGGAACCGCATACATATCAGCTGCCCTGCTTGCCGAAAAAATTTCTGTTGATTATATCCGGAACAAAGATGAGAGTATTATTCTTCGGGGCGGATCATACGATATGCTCATCAAAGCAAAAAATTCTTTTTATGTAATCAGCAGTAAGAACGGCAATGTGGTCAGAGTATTCCAGGTTCCTACCTCCACATATATTATTTCAGATGATATATTCGTCCCGCTTTTGTATTCAATCGATATATTGAACCAGACGCTTGATACTGAGCTTGAGTATGATGATCAGCGAAAACTGATTGTATCATTTCATGAATCGCCTTATACAGATGATCCGCTGCCGGAAAAAACAAAATATGATATCTCCGATATAAATGTTGAAGTAAAGGCAAACGGTACCCTTGTTAAACTGACATCCGGCAAGGAAATACGTTTTTATAATTCCGACTATGCGGATGGAATTTTATCAATAATTCTCAGGGGAGTGGATATCGACCCCTCATTAGCAAATAAAATAGCAGCAAGCGGACTCATTCAAAAAATGGAAATTAATAATATCGGGCGGGATTCAGAAATAAAGATCCACGTGGGAAGCGATTATTCAGCAAGCGAAATACTTAAACTGGAAGGCACAAATAATCTTCTTATTACAATCCACAACAAAGTTTTCAGCAAGGATAATGACAAGATTAAGGACAAATGGGACTTTGATGTTATTGTGATAGATCCAGGTCATGGCGGCAGAGATGCAGGGGCTGTTGGTATCAACGGAATAAAGGAGAAAGAAATAAACCTGGCAATTGGATTAAAGCTCGGTAAACTGATCAATGAAAAAATGCCGGGTGTAAAAGTGGTCTACACCCGCGACAATGATAAATTTGTTGAGCTGTATATGCGCGGAAGGATTGCAAATGAAAATGACGGAAAGCTTTTTATTTCAATCCACTGCAACTCAACTGAAAACCGGAACAGTACTGCATCAGGATTTGAAGTTTTCCTGCTGCGGCCGGGCAGAACACAGGAAGCAATAGCTATTGCCGAAAGGGAGAATAGTGTAATTGAATATGAGGATGATCCCAGAAGGTATCAGCAGCTAACCGACGAGAATTTTATCCTGGTGAGCATGGCGCATTCCGCATATATGAAATATTCTGAGAAATTTTCGGAATACCTTGACAAACATTTTACCAGCAGCTTCAGGCTTCCCAACAGGGGAGTAAAACAGGCCGGATTTTATGTACTGGTCGGGGCATCAATGCCCGGCGTACTTGTTGAAGCCGGATTTCTTTCAAATAAAAACGATGCTGCCTTTTTAACATCAGACCGCGGGCAGGAGCAAACTGCGGAACTTATTTTCCAGAGTGTAAAAAGCTATAAAAGTTATTATGAAAGCTTTCTTGGAGCTCAATAAATAGGGAACAACAATAAAATTATGTTCTACCTGCCTTAGCGGGGTTTTACAATTGCCCACTTTCCGAAAGTATGCATTAAAAGTTATATGTTTTTAAAATAGATTAATAATTCAACATATTTTTTTAAGTTTGGTTAGTGTTTTAAAATATTTCCGGAGACTTTATGCCAATCGTTATCGATGGTTACTCGCTTACGGTTGAAAAACTTGTAAAAATTGCCCGCCACCATGAAAAAGTCGAGCTTGATCCCAAAGCGCTGGATCGCATTAAAACCTGCCGCGCAATGCTTGAGAAAAAAATTGATGCACGCGAAATTATGTACGGTGTGAATACCGGTATAGGCGAATTTTCAGAAGTTGTTCTGACCGATGAACAGGTTAAGGATTTTCAAAAATATCTTATTTATAATCATTCTGCCGGTATAGGTGATCCCGCACCGGTTGAATATGTCAGAGGTGCCATGGCCGGAAGGATAAATGTACATGCGCATGGCAATTCGGGATGCAGGCCGGATATAACCATTACTCTTATTGAAATGCTGAATAAAGGAGTTACGCCGGTAGTATGTCAAAAAGGTTCAGTGGGTGCCTGCGGAGACCTTGCACCAATGTCCCAGGTTGCTCTTTTAATGATGGGGGAAGGAGAAGCATTTTATAATGGTGAACGATTGCCGGGTGAATCGGCTTTTAATAAGGCAGGCATTAAAATTCCGGGTCTGAAAGCAAGGGACGGACTGGCGGTAATAAATGGCTCAAATCTCCTTACAGCAATGAGTGCTATACATCTTTATGATATGAACCGCTGGCTTAAGCAGGCGGAAATTGCATGTGCAATGAGCCTGGAAGCCCTTCTTGCAAATCTTAAACCCTACGATGAACGTCTTCATTTATTAAGAGGATTTCCGGGTGCCGTACGAAGTTCACGTTCAATAATGAAGTGTATAAAAGGAAGTGATCTGCACACCGGGAAATTAAAAATAAAAGTACAGGATGCTTATTCGATGCGGTCATCTCCGCAGGTAATCGGTGCAGCTCATGATGCGGTTGCCCATGCCCGCAAACAGGTTGAAATTGAGCTGAACGGAGTGGGGGATAATCCGATTTTTATACCGGATGAAAACCTTACTTTAACCGGGGCAAATTTTCAGGGTACACCGGTATGTCTCCCCATGGATAATGCGGGAGCAGCAATAACCATGGTAAGCGTTCTTTCGGAAAGAAGATTAAACCGGCTGCTGAATCCGGCTTTAAGTGTCGGGCTGCCGGCTTTTCTCACAAAAGGTGCAGGTATGTTTTCAGGACTGATGCTTAGCCAGTATACAGCGGATGCATTAATAGTCGAACAGAGAATTCTTTCAAATCCCGCATCCATACAATCTATTCCTGCTGCGGCGGATCAGGAGGATTTTGTATCAATGGGAATGAATGCCGCAATAAAAAACGCTCAGATAATAGATAACGCCTATGGCGTGCTGGGTATAGAATTTATGGCTGCAGCACAGGCCCTGGATTTCAGGGAATTTAATTTCGGCGATGGAGTTAAAAAAGCTAAAGAAGTTATCAGGAAACATGTACAATTTCTTGATATCGACCGTCCGCTCTATCCCGATCACACAAAAATGAAAGAAGTTGTTAAATCGTGTGAAATCCTTGAAGAAGTTGAAAAGAAGGTTGGAAGTCTGGAACAAATTTGAGAATTTAAATATTAAATAATCATGGAAATTAAAGAACAGAATCTTGCCATAAAAAAACTCGAGTCTGCTTCAGAAGCTGAAGTATGCGCCCGGATAACTTCAGAATCTGAACCCTGGAAATTCCTGAAAATTTCATATGAGGACTCCCTGAAATCACTGCTGAATAAAAATTATGAAACTTATATTCTTTATAATAAAGACAAAATCTGCGGCTTTGTAACAATCGAAATGGAAGGGGTTCTTTCCGGATATATTAAAAGAATTGCGATCCGGGACGATCTTCGCAACAGGAGTTTTGGCAGGATGCTGATGAATTTTGCAGAGAAGAGAATATTTGCAGAGAAGCCAAATGTATTCCTCTGTGTCTCCTCCTTTAATAAAAAAGCGATCACGTTTTATAAAAAGCTTGGTTATAAGCAGACCGGTGTACTTAAAAATTTCCTGGTAAGGGGTCATTCGGAACATATACTCCGTAAAACAATCGCCCCGCTGCTTGATTTCGAAAAAGAATAAAAATTCAGCAATTATACACTTCATTTATCCAATATTTTGTAAAAACCTGCTAAAAAGCCACTGTTTTATCCAATTTCGACTTTATTTAATGCGGTTGTAATCTTTCCTTTATTTTCGACTGAGTTTCAATTGAATCTAAACCCGGTCTATTCCATGAAAAATGGGATCAGAATGGGATTAAAATGGGATTAAAACCGGGTTAGTCCCGGATCAGGTGCCCAATCTTATCCAAAGCCAAAGTACTGAATTTATTAAAACCGGACCCCCGCCTGGGGTAACCTTTTAATCAATCACAAGGTCTAATAACTAACAATTATACGGAGGAATTCTGAATGAAAGGAATTAAATTTTCTATCATAGTATTAATGATCTTATCTGGTGTCAGCATTGCTGCGTGCACTTCTGACGGGTATAGTGCTCTGAATGATGACCTGCAGGTAATTCATGATAAAACTTTCAAAATTGAACCGGGAAAATCAATCAAACTCTCCGGGTCAGTGGGTGATATTCTGGTTACATCGTGGGACAGATCTGAAGTGCAGGTTAAAGTTCTCGGTAACAAGAAAGCAATGGAAAAAGTTGACTTCAAATTTAATCCCAGCGACGATTTAATAGAGGTAACTGCAAAAAGGGAAGGCTTCCAATTCTGGGGTTCGGGAATTAAGCTCAGGTTTGAAATAAAGGTACCCAGAAAGTTTAATGCTTTTATGAGTACCAGCGGCGGTGATATTCGCTTTGCGGGGATCGAGGGCAATAGTATTCTTAAAACATCAGGCGGTGATGTTTCAGTAAAGGAAACCAGGGGTAAGCTGGAAATTTCAACATCAGGCGGTGATATATCCCTCGAAAAAATTGCAGGTTCAACTGATGCGTCAACCTCCGGCGGCGATATAAACGGACGCGGTTTCACCGGAAAATTCTCAGCTTCCACATCTGGCGGAGATATTGAACTTGACGGTGAAAATTCTGAAATTTCCGCCGAAACTTCCGGAGGCGATATTGCTCTTAGGTATTCCGGTGAAAACAAGGGAATAGAGCTCGCTACTTCCGGCGGTGATATAAAAATAATGCTTCCCTCATCATTTAATGCCTCTGCTTACCTTAATACTTCCGGCGGTGATGTCGATGTTAATATTTCTACAGGCAATGTGAAAAAATTATCTTCTTCCAAATTTGAAGGTGATTTAAATAAAGGCGGGAATAAACTTGTTGCAAAGACAAGCGGCGGAACTATAACGGTAAATTCAAAATAATTTTTCCAGGGCTCGGCATTCAGAAGCTGAGCCCCAACCTTTCACACTTTCCCCCTGACGGTCATACTGCATGCCACTTCTAATCAGGATATTTCTTATTTTTACAGGACAAATAAAAAAATGGAGATCAGATTTATGCAAGTGCCGCTTTTAGATTTAAAACAGCAGTACCAGACCTTGAAAAAAGAACTTGATGAAGCAGTAATTAAAGTTGCAGAAAGCCAGTATTTTATTTTAGGACCCGAAGTTGAAAGTATGGAGAAGGATTTTTGTTCTTACCTTGATGTTAAGCATTCGCTTGGTGTATCATCTGGTACGGATGCACTTCTTCTTGCCCTGATGGCTGCCGGAATAAAACAGGACGATGAAGTAATTGTACCCACTTATTCATTCTTTGCCACCGCAGGCGTTGTAAGCAGATTGAATGCAAAACCTGTTCTAACTGATATCGATCCCGTTACTATGAATATAGATCCGGATGATATTGAAAAAAGAATTACTGAAAGGACTAAAGCAATCATCCCGGTACATTTGTATGGTCAAAGCGCTGATATGGAAAAAATCATTTCCATCGCCAGGAAATATAATCTCATCGTTATTGAAGATGCAGCTCAGGCAATCGGAACCCAGTACAAAGACGGCAGAATGGTCGGAACCATCGGCGATATAGGATGTTTTTCATTTTTCCCCAGTAAAAATCTTGGCTGTTTCGGGGACGGCGGTCTTGTTACTACAAATGATGAAAAACTGTGGGATAATCTTTATATTATGCGGGTACATGGTGCTAAACCAAAATATTTTCATAAAGTTATCGGCGGGAACTTCAGGCTGGATGCCCTGCAGGCAGCTGTTCTAAAGGTTAAACTGCCTCATCTCGACGGCTGGTCCGATAAGCGCAGGAAAAATGCTGAACTTTATACAAAATTATTTATTGAGCATGGTCTTGCCGAAGAAGAAGGAAAAACCGGTTTTGATGAGAAAAATCCGGTGCTTCTGCCCAAAGCGGTTTATAAAGCCAACTCTGAAAAAGTGAAAAATTATCATATATATAATCAGTATATTATAAGGATCAGGAGACGGGATGAGCTGAAGGATTTTCTCGCTTCCATGAAAATAGGTACTGAGATATATTACCCGGTTCCGTTTCACCAGCAGGAATGCTTTGCGGACCTGGGATATAAAACCGGTGATTTTCCGGTATCGGAACAAGTTGCTGCTTCATCGCTTGCACTGCCGATTTATCCCGAGCTGACCAACGCACAGATTGAATATGTTGTGCAGAGTATCGGAAAATTTATGAAAGGGAATTAGAGGTTTATTAATAAATCAACTTTGAACGCTATTTCGATATGGATAAAAAAGTAAAATTATATATAGCCGGGCACCAGGGTATGGTGGGCTCGGCAGTGATGCGCAGGTTTGTATCAGAAGGTTACAGCAATGTTATAGTAAGGGAGCTTGAGGAGCTTGATCTTTCCAGGCAAAAAGAGACTGAAGATTTTTTTGAAATGGAAAAACCGGAAGCAGTTATCGTGGCGGCTGCAAAAGTCGGCGGCATTCTTGCAAATAATACTTACAGGGCTGAATTTATATACGATAACCTTATGATCGAAGCGAATATAATTAACGCTGCTTACAAAAACGGAGCAAAAAAATTATTATTCCTCGGCAGCTCCTGTATTTATCCGAAACTTGCACCGCAGCCCTTAAAGGAAGAATATCTTCTTTCCGACTATCTTGAATATACAAATGAACCATATGCCGTAGCTAAAATTGCAGGTATAAAATTATGCGAGAATTATTANNAGGGAATTTCTTTATGTTGAAGATCTTGCAGATGCACTGCAGTTTCTGATGGAGAATACCGATGCAAAGGATCTTTATGAAAATGGAATCACACACCTGAATATAGGAACCGGGGAAGACCTCAGTATAAAAGACCTGGCCACGCTTGTAAAAGAAATAACCGGTTATCAGGGAAATATTATTTTTGATGCCACAAAGCCCGACGGTACTCCACGCAAACTTATGGATGTCTCCCGGATGACTTCATTAGGCTGGAAGCATAAAACAGATCTTCGCAGCGGAATTGAAAAAGCATACAAATGGTTTCTAGAGAATTATGAATAATACGAAAATGAAAAAAGCACTTATCACCGGAATTACCGGTCAGGACGGAAGTTATTTAACCGAAATCCTGCTCAGCAAGGGATATGAAGTTCACGGCATAATCCGCAGAAGCAGCTCATTCAACACCGGCAGGATCGATCACCTGTACGGGAACAAAGAAATACTTGATAAAAAAATGTTTCTGCATTACGGCGATCTTGTAGACACAAGCAATCTCAACAGGATTCTTGAAAAAGTAGAGCCGGATGAAATTTATAATCTTGCCGCGCAAAGTCACGTTAAAGTATCTTTCGAAATTCCCGATTATACCGGACAGGTTGATGCGCTGGGCACTCTCAGATTCCTTGATGCCATCCGGGAAGTGGGATTAAGAAAGGTTAAATTTTACCAGGCTTCCACCTCTGAACTTTTTGGAAAAGTCCAGGAAGTTCCGCAGAGCGAAAATACTCCGTTCTATCCGCGCTCGCCTTACGGCGTTGCTAAACTTTACGGATACTGGATAATTGTTAATTACCGGGAAGCTTATAACATTTTTGCCTGCAACGGAATTTTATTCAATCACGAATCCCCCAGGAGAGGGGAGACTTTTGTCACCAGAAAAATTACAAGGGCTGTTTCCAGAATTGCCGCAGGTCTTCAGCAGAAACTTGCACTTGGAAATCTTGATGCTAAAAGGGACTGGGGCTTTGCTCCTGAATTCTGTGAAGGTATGTGGAAGATTCTGCAGCATGAAAAACCGGAAGATTTTGTACTTGCCACCGGGGAGACTCACACAGTCCGTGAGTTTGCAGAAAGGTCTTTCAATGAAATAGGCATAATGCTGGAATGGTCGGGAAAAGCTGAGAATGAACATGGCAAAGTCAAAAGCATAGATTGGGATAAGGCAAAGCAGCTCCTCAATTTTAATCCGGAAAAGTATAAATATTCGTTTTCGGGTTCACTTAAGGCTGGTGATACCGTTATAGTTATCGACCCGAATTATTACCGTCCAACTGAAGTAGACCTTCTGATCGGTGATCCTTCAAAAGCTGAAGCAAAGCTGGGGTGGAAAGCTAAGACTAAATTTGAGGACCTTGTAAGTCTGATGATACAATCGGATCTGGATAAAGTCCTTACACGGGGCTTTTAGCATCCCGGGTATTTTTCCTCCTGAAATAATAGAGGATAAATGCTAATACTGTAATGAAAAGCAGGGACGGAATTATATAGGATTTCAATCCGGCACCCCCGGCTATATTCACTCTTCCAGTGTTTCCTGAAAGGATAAAGGCACTCCAGTAATATGGATTTGCTGAATATTCTCTCATAAAATCCATCTTTGCATTTCTTAATGCTTCTGTCTTTGACAAACCTCTGCTTAGATGACTGTAGAATAATGTCATAAATCCGGATGTATATTTATCATTTACTTCCCACAGGGAAACTATCACACTTTTTGTACCTGCCTCGAATAGTGCCTTTGCCATTCCGACTACCCCTTCAGCTTCTTCTATTCTGCCGAGACCCGAATTACAGGAGCTTAGAACAACAAGATCTGAATTCAGGTTCATCCCTATTATTTCCGATGTCTCAAGAAATCCGTCATTCTCCTGATCACCCAGGTTTGAAAAAAATATAACAGGCTGCGTGTTTATTAATAACGAGTGAGTGGATAAATGTATTATCCTGCTGTTATCTGCATTTTCCTTGAAATTTGTCTCAGTTGCATTCTTTTCGGTAAAGACATTACCGGAGTTCAGAATATTTCCTATTTCACTTACTTCATCTGCAGAATATTTTAACGGCAGCAATTCCATGCTATCCAAACCCAGGAGACCCCGCCGCTCGGATATAAAATTTTCCGGGCTGCTTATAAACGGATTTCCCACCAGAAGATATTTATCGTCATTACCATGGCTGTTCTGTTTCTGGTTCAGGTATACCGAAACAGACGGGGCATATGATATGTTGTATTTATTTACAAGGAATGATTTGTTGCTGTAGCTGTATGCGCTTTCACTATTGTTGAAATCAGTAATCAGAAATTCGAACGGCAGAAGAAGCAATTCGTTGCTGGGGATGAAAATGATGCTGCTGTTAACAGGAATTTCAGACAAACTGTTTTTTAGCAGTTTCGCATACAGCTCTGCCGATGCAGCAGAATTGAAAGCAAATAAATCCTGATTGTAAAACCGGTATTTCCGGTCATCCCTGTAAAATGGAGAAATGGACGATATAAGTTTCCGTATTTCCAGGTATGATATGTCCTCCCTGATTACCTCAAATCCGTTACGGCTTATTTTGAACAGGAATGTACTGCTGCCGGAGGGATGGATCAGTATTATATATTCATCTTGTAAAAGATTTTCCTGAATCTCTGAAGCTGAATAATACCTGCCCCCTTCGATATACGGTTTTGCCAGGGGTTCTGATTTAATAATTTTTTCTTTCATCCCTGCAAACAATAACGAAACAGAATCAACAGTATGAGAATCATATGCACCTGACTGCATCATCCAGCTGTATTCATAAAGCCTGTCTATCAGGGAATCCTGCTTAACAAGAGATCTTAATTTTATATTTGCAAGGTTCTGAATGTTGTTGCGCGAGCGTCCCCGGTCAATTATTTCAAAAGCCTGCCTGTTTTTGTTCATCCTTATATAATAATCCGCAAAAGAGTTATAAATTTCCGTACTGAGATTAAAAAACGAAATCTGTGCCTCCTGATCCTCATATAAAAATCTTCCCTTATTCTCCGTTTCGGAAAGTGCCATGGAATAATAGCTCTCAGCAAGTTCAGGTAAATTGAATTTATCGTAAAGCAGTGCAAGCCTGTAAAGCGCTTCTGTAAGCAGGGTGGTGTTATATGTTAAACGGCTGATTTCAGCCGATTTATCGAATTTCTCCCTGGCGTCATTAAAATCACCTGCCGACTCAACAATAATGCGGCCACCTGTTAAATAAAGTTCTGCCAGGAGATTGTCAAAATTATTCTTGATGGAAATATTCTCTGCCGTTTTCAGAAGGTGCGATGCTTCTGTATACTTTTTTTGCTTTAATTTAAGATCCGCAAAATCTATAAGCGAAACCGTATACTGGTAATCATCTTTAATCTGTTCAGATATTTTTAAAGCTCCGGCGAAATTTTCCTCTGCAAGTGCCAGGCTGTCCAAATTTGAGTATAAAAGTCCCTTTTTATGAAGTATCTGGGCTGAGTACCATAAATTATCCCTGAAATAATTATCAGCCATGTTATAATAATTAAGTGCCCTGCTGTATCTGCCAAGATTAAAATTCAAAACGCCAAGACTTTGATCTGTCTCGCCTTTTAAATTATTGTCCTCAATCTCATCGGATAATTTTCCGCACTCACCATACAGCTTTAATGATTTTGCATAATTACCAAGATTATTAAACACGTCAGCCAGACCTGACTTATTCAGGTACAATGCTCTCTTATTTTCAGCTGCATATATAATTCCCTCTTCAAAATACTTAACCGCACCGGAGTAATCATTTAACTGGGCATATATTTTTCCTATGTTCTCCGACAACAACGCCAGTCTTGTTTTATTGCCGGTTGTTTTATATATGCTGTAGCTCTGCTGATAGAACTTTTTTGCATCGGACAGATCATATGTGTACGAATAAGATACCCCCAGCTCGGAAAATCCCAGTGCCAGGAGTTCGTGATCCATTATTTTTTCAGATATCTCAACAGCTTTATTAAAATATTCGCGTGCCGTTTCAATATTACCCTTAATATCTTCAGTTATTCCAAGATTTACATATGCCTTCGCCTCATGATATTTGTCGTTATTGCTTATGGCTGTATTTAATGCCTGTGTATAATGTTTTTCCGAAATTTTATACTCGCCCGACAGAAAATATAGCGCACCAAGAGCAAGACCGGCTGAAGCTTTTATTTCTGTATCATCTTTATGGAAATCCTGTACTTTGTCAAGGTATGAAGAGGCTTCCTTATATCTGCCGAGACTCCTGTAGACCGCTGCAAGCTGAAACAAAATGCTGCTGCCGGCAGAATCCTTTTCTAAAGCTTTTAGAAAATATCCTGATGCATTGCTGAAGCTGCCCTTGTAGGATTGGATCAAACCCTGAAGATATAACAGATAGGAAGATGATTCCTTTCCCTTAACATGATTCTCAAGGCTGCTGATCATTTCCGATGCATTCGCCGAGAATACAAGTTCATCAAAATATGGATAATATTCTGGCAGGGGCTTAAGATATGATGACAGCGAATCATACATTTCCCTGTATGCACCCTTTTTTTTCTGAAGCAGGCTTAAGAGATAAACTTTATAATAACTATCAGCTGATTCTTTGAGATTTAATAACTCTTCACCGGAGATTTTTTCAGAATTCCTTATCAGGAATGAAAGTTTATCTGTTTTCCGTTTTTCCCATCCTGTCTCTTTTACCTGATCAAGAATTTGCCGGATAACCGGTTGTGAATTTTCATCTCTATGCCCGGGATCTCCCTCTGAACCATTTATGAATGGAAAGAGTAAAAGCCCTGCGGCAATAAAAATTTTGAGGGAAAACATTATTCTGCCAGCCCGTTGAGAATTTCCCTGGATTCAGACATACGGCCGCCTTTTCTTTCTATAACAAGATTCAAATATTTTTTTGCGGTGCCGGGATCGTCTTTCATCAGGTATGCCCTGCCAAGCTGGAAGTAAATATCACTGGAGATGTTATCAAAATTTCCGGAGGTGTTTTTGTCAAGTGCGGTTTTCAGGTTTTCAATTCCTTTGTCTGTCATCCTGGAATCATAGCGGGGAAAAAGACCGAGAATGTCGCTACCCGATGCATCAAGGTAAGTTATTCCGAGAATATAATATGAGTAAAAAATTGTTTCGTCGGAGGGATGTGTTTTTACATCCTGTTCAAGACTGCTGATAGCTATCTCGTAATTACCGTCCTCAAGGGCTGCCGTACTTTTCTGAAATTCATCGGAAACCCTTCCCCTTGCACCGTAATAAGCCTCATTATGTTCGGATACATATTTATGGGCCGGTGATGTTGTTAGTCCTGAAACCGCGAAGGCCAGCAGGTAAACGAATCCTATTATAATTATTATATAGGCTGCAGGTCTTGCCCAGCTTATTTTTCCGGAAACTGTGTAAAAAAAAGATGGTGCAGCTTTAGGCTTTAATTCATTTGCCACATGAACTTCAATATCATTGAACTGGGAATTCAGGAATGCCGATTCTTCAAAACAGATGCTGCAGTTCCTGAGATGATCTTCGACAAAATTCATTTTTGAAATTAAACTGCGATCTTCCGGATCCAGGTTGTTTTTTATAAGTATATAATCGCGCAATTCATCGATGCTTAAATGGCGGCCTTTTTTTAAAGCTCTGAAGGCGGAGGTATATAAATTGTATAAAGACCTTAATTCCTCATCCTCAAGAAGTAATTTAAGCTGTTCCTTCTCCTCAGCACTTAAACTTTTCCTGTCCAGCAGGTCAAACAATATTTTTTTCTTATCTGTCATATGTGTTTCATTATTTGTTAATATAGTGCCGAGAGAATGTAAAAAGTGACAAATAAAATTTTGGATTTCAGCTCTTCCAGGCTCCTGTAAAACATCTTTTTTACGGAATCTTCCGACTTTCCAAGCTCCTCTGCTATTTCGGAAAATTTCATATCCTCGAAAAACCGCATTTTTATTATTTTTTGCTTGTCTTCACTCAGCTTTTCAACCTGAATAATGATTTTTTGAGCATCTATTGAATCCGACGGATTTGATCCCTCGCTTTCAAGATAATAGGCGTCCTCAATATCGATTGTTTTCCTTGCCCTGGATTTTTTATACCAGTTTATAAAATTTAAAAACAGTACTCTTCTAAGCCAGAATTCAAGATTGTCTATTTTTTCATACTGTTCAGCAAAGGAGAGGTATACATTATTGGCAAGGTCATCCACATCGTCTTTACTGATTATTTTTCCCTGCCTGTGCTTTGAAAGGAAATAACTGTATGAGATGTGACGGACAATACCGGATAATTTATTGAATGCTTCCGGGTTCCCATCCCGGGCTGATTGAAAAAGAGTTTCCAACTCTTTCTGCGAGAAATTGATGTGATCAAATTGTCGGTAATTCAAAAAATGTCACTTTTGTTTTCTAAACATTACTTATATAATAATTATTCTTTGCATATTTAACAATATGATGAAAGCATTTGTTTTAAGTCTTTTGATAACAAGTAGTCTTTTGGCTCAGCCTGAACTGGATATCCGGCCCGGGAATATTGAATTTAAGGATTACTTTCACCGTTTGGAGAATGTTTACTTTATTAATAAAGGTGATCAGCCTCTGAGGATCGACAGCGTACCCTACAGAAATGATCACTATTTTATGAGATTCGGCTACAATTATCAGCCGCCTTTTTTTATTCAGCCCGGCGATACCATACTTATGGATTGTATCCTGGCAGGATATCTGTATGTACCGGTATCCGATACCGCGGACACGGTGTTTGTTTACAGCAATAGTGTTAGCGGTGTTGAAAATTTGAAGATAAAGGTAGATTTTTTTGACGATGACTATTCTGAATCGGAAATAAATGGAACTGTAACCGGCGGAAGTATACCCGTTGAGAATGCTTCAGTCTATTTTTTTCATGAAGGAACTATGCTCGTCGATTCTGCAAAAACAGATGCCCTGGGTAATTATTCAGTTTTTCTTTACCCCGGTAATTATTTAATTGCTGCTGAAAAGAGCTCCAATTATCTCACTTTTTACGGTGATAAACCTGATCCGTTTTCAGCGCAGAGAGTAATCCTGCCTAAACTTCAAACGGTTACTGCAAATATTTCTTTAATCCCCGCAGATGCAACTCCTTTTTCGATAACTGGTCGGCTGATGGATTCACTTACCAATCAAACTTTAAAAAAAGGATTGATCGTTGTTAAAAAGGGGACCCACACACCGGGAAAGAAATCAAACCTGAATTTTGCAGGCGATATTTATTCCGCAGTTTCGGATCTGAACGGATCATACACAGTTAATAATATAATATCACCCGATTATTATTACATTCAGGCATTCAGCAATTATTATATACCGGGATATTATACTTTTTCACACAGCCCGTCCGTTTTCTGGCAGAACGCGGATACGCTGCTTATCAATTCAGCACTGCAGAATATTGATTTGGGTATGATACGGGATTCTTCGTTCGGAGGCGGAATTGTAAACGGAACATTTTCAGCGAGTAACAAAGGCGATCTGTCCGGTGCAATGGTTTATGCGCAGCCCGTAAACAGCAGTAATTTTTATACCTTTGCTTCCGGAACTGATTCCGGGAATTTTAAAATCAGTTATTTACCTTATGGCAGTTATAATCTGATCGGACAAAAAGCGGGCGTTGAGAACGCTTACGCAGGACCTGTAAAAATAGACTCTCTGAATACAGATACTTCGGGAATAAACCTTGTATTTTCTGTTCTGTCAGCTGATGACGGATCGCCGGTTCCGGGAAGTTTCATTCTCAAACAGAATTATCCGAATCCTTTTAATCCTGAAACGAATTTTGAGATTATAATTCCGGAAGCCGGCATTGTAGAACTTAAAATTTATAACATTTTAGGTGAATTGGCGGCAGTTTTATACAAAGGATATCTGGCAAAAGGTACATATCATTTTCGTTTTGATTCACGGAATTTTTCCTCGGGAACTTACCTGGCTGTCCTCCAGTCCGGTAATATTTTCCTTTCTAAAAAAATACTCCTTCTGAAATAGGAGAGGAAAACCGGAAGTATCGCGTTCAAAGGCATATCCTCTGCACAGAATAAGGTTAGTTGCACCAACTTTTTCACTTTCACCCGGCACCTTATCCTTTTTGTGAGTGGAATCAGTTCATTAATTCCCTTCGCCAATCAATAGTTATGTGAATCTTATTTATGAAGCAAAGGATTTGAGAAGAAAGTTCGGAAACGGCAATATTACAATTAATAATTTTTGGAAATAAAATACCTTCCTTCAGAAAATAAGTTCAATAAAGAGTGTTTTATTATTGCTAAGCCGTTTTATTCCTGGTATGAGTTTCGTCCTGGTCAGATCTTAACCTGAGCCCATCCTTTTCTCAAAATGATCAGGTTAGAATCAGATCAGACTGGGATCAGAATGGGGTTAGGTCTGGGTTAGGTGTCCAACATGTCTCAAATTATATCAAATCACATTTCGTTTGATTTGGTCAATTCTTCATATTTATCAAATATCTGTATTTTTTACCAGACATTTTCTCATTATTTTTATCAGATAAATTTTACGGGAAAATAATGATAAGGATTTCTAAAGAAAGGCTTAACAGCTTAAAGAACAATTTTGCTGGAAAAAAGATTGCCATCATCGGAGATATGATGCTGGACTGTTATTTCTGGGGGGATGTTAAGCGCATTTCGCCTGAAGCTCCGGTTCCGGTTTTGGAGGTTGATAATGAATTTTACAGATTCGGCGGAGCTGCCAACTGCGCCCTGAATATTTTATCACTGGGAGGTATACCGGTTCCTGTCGGTGTAATTGGTTATGACAGTTACGGATCTATATTCTCTTCGCTCATCCAGGAGTATAAAATTATTTCTGATGGACTTTTTGTTGATGATACCCGTCCAACTACAGCCAAAACAAGGGTCATCGCCCATAACCAGCATGTAGTCCGCATTGATAAAGAATCCAAAGATTATATCAGCAGCGTAATCGAGAACAGGATCACTGATTATCTTAAAAATCACATTGCCTCTTTCGACGGCATTATTCTTCAGGATTACAATAAAGGTGTTCTTACCCCATTGCTTATTAAAAACATTATTCAGCTTGCAAAGAAAAATAATGTTCTTGTTACAGTTGATCCGAAATTCAACAACTTTTTTGAATATAATGGTGTTACTGTTTTCAAACCGAACCGGAAAGAGGCAGAAGATGTACTTGGTATGAAGATAAAGACCGGGGAGGATCTTCTTACAGCAGGATTCAGCATACTTGAAAAATTAAATGCAAAATATGTGCTTCTGACTCTTGGAGAAGAGGGAATTTCTGTTTTTGAAAAAGACCAGCCCGTAAAAAAGATGCCTACAAAGGCAAGAAAAGTTGCCGACGTTTCCGGGGCAGGCGATACTGTAATTTCAACACTGACCCTGGCACTGGCTGCAGGCGCCGATATTATTGAGTCATCCTATCTGGCAAATTATGCCGGAGGGCTTGTTTGTGAAGAAGTGGGCATTGTTCCTATCGAAAAAGAAAAATTGTTTAACACTATTCTGGAAGATAAATGAACGGCATGGTTTCCCTGAAAGAGCTTATTGAGATCAGGAAAGAACTGAGAGCTGCAGACAAAAAAGTTGTTTTTACAAACGGGTGTTTTGACCTGATACACTCGGGGCATGTAGATTATTTGTTGAAAGCAAGGGCGCTAGGTGATGTGCTGATTGTGGGATTGAATTCAGATGCTTCCGTAAGAAGGATAAAAGGTGAAAGACGTCCTATTCTTTTCCAGGATGAAAGAGCTTTTATTATATCCAATCTCAAACCTGTTGATTATGTGGTATTCTTTGAAGAAGATACGCCCGCTGAAATAATTAAAGCGCTTGTTCCGGATATTCTTGTTAAGGGAGCAGACTGGTCAATCGGTAATATTGTGGGCAGGGATGTTGTTGAAGCTGCCGGCGGAGAAGTTAAAACAATCGAGTTTGTAAACAACCAGTCTACCTCCCGGATTATTAAATCAATTGTACAGAAGTATGATAAGTAATACGCCGTGCCGGATTAGTTTGCTTTGTACGGCAAACAATGTTAATATATTTTGTGCTGCCGATATTCGGTAATTACAGAAAAAATAATAATTAATGGATGTGGTTATAATTGGCTGAAGATGATAAAAAAGATGCGGAAAATACTCCCGGCGTGAAAAAAAAGAGGAGCATATTCCACAGGACGGTAAATGTTTTCCTTTACATTGCGCTTGGACTGCTGGTATTGCTGCTTATTGCTGCGGGTATTTCGCAGACTTCCGCGTTCAGGAGTTATGCGCGCGATACAATTATTGAAATAGTAAACGAATCGATAAACGGCAAATTATATTTCGAAAAGCTCGAAGGCACAATCCTAACATCCGTCGTTATCCGCAATGCCTCGTTAACCCTTGACAGCGACACTCTTTTTAAGGCATCCGTCATCGAAGTAAAAACCAGTCCGCTCCAGCTATTGCTTAAAAAAATATATATCAGGAAAATTGAAATTACCGACGCAAAGATAGGGCTTATTGTTGAAGAAAACGGCAGGCTGAATATTGACAGGCTGGTTCCTCCTTCACCGGAGGACACAACGAGTTCCGAATTCCCCTTCAAAATCAATGTGTCGGATTTATCCCTTCAAAACGTTTCCTTCGCGCTTCAGCGCTATGATATAAAGGGAAGTACAAGGAATTACGAATCGCTGTTCATGGATGATTTCAGGGTAGACGATTTAAATGTTTCCCTTTCGGCATTTGCCGACATAAAAAACAACGATTATGAAATTGACATTAATAATATTTCGCTGAACACCAACCTTAATTTATTTGCGCTTGAAACGCTGTCGGGTGAAATTAAGGCAAACAGGGAGGGAATTAATGCTGAGAATCTGCGTATAAGGACAAAAAATTCCGATCTGGAGATCAGTGCAGGACTTTCTGATTTTAATATCTTCGATGCATCAGCCGATATTTCTCATGCGCTTATTTCTGCTGAAGTTACTGCAGACAAATTTAATTTTGACGACCTGAAGACATTCCTCCCCTCGGTCGATATTTTCGATTATCCGGTTTTCGTTTATGCAAAGTTCGAAGGATCATTGAAAGAACTAGAGATAAGTAAAATAAATGCCGAATATTTGTCAACTCAGATTAATTTGACAGGTAAAATCACCGATGTGGATAATCCCGATAGAATGTTTATCACCGCCGATCTTGACGGGTCGTATGCCAAAGTTGAAGATATAAATGTACTGATGCCGTTTCTGGATCTTCCCCTGGATTATAACAGGGCCGGCACAATAAAGTTTGACACTCTCCGGTATGCCGGGTCGATTTATGAATTCCGGTCCAGCTTTTATGCACGAACGGAAGTGGGCAACATACAATCTGTCAATTTTTTCAACTACGGAGGTGCCGACCTGGTATATGATGTTGGTCTGCAGACATACAACTTCAATGCTTCACCCTTCACCGGGATCGAATCAAATATCAATTCGAAAGCCGGGATCAGGGGCAGCGGGACCAGTCCAGCCAGCCTGAATACAGTAGTTAATTTTGAGGCAAATGGCTCAGTTATCGGAGGGAACAGGTTTTCAGAACTGCAGCTTAAGACAAACGCACAGAACAGCATTATAAATTATTCTTTGCAGGCCTTGAAGGATAGCTCAGAAATACAACTGACGGGATCTTTTGATTTCAGCGATGAAAATAATCCGACCTACCAGTTCAATGGTACCGGAACTCATCTGAATGTTTCGGATTTTACAGGTAATTCAGCACTGGTTACCGACCTTAATTTTACTGCTGATGCTGAAGGAAAAGGTTTTGATGCCGAAAAAATGAATCTGCTTCTGAATTTGAATCTGTTCGATTCTGACGTTAACGGCAGTCATGTAGACAGTACGAGGGCAATTGTTGATCTCAGAATGGAAGAGTCAGGCGAAAGGGTAATAAATGTTATCTCTGATCTTGCCGATATAACTGTAACCGGTAATTTTTCTCTTAATAAAAGCCTGAGCCTGATTGAAAATGAAGCAGGTCTGCTGACAAGGATAGTCAATGAAAAATTAGATGAAATTATGCCGGCAGAAGAGAAAGCTGTAACTGAGAAATTAAGCATATCAAAAGAAAGCTCATTGGATCCTGAAGATACAGGGGTAGCGGAATCGCTCAGAATAAAGTACCTTGTTGATCTTAAAGATTTTAATCTGATAAGTGTGCTGCTCGGACAAAATCAGCTGGAAATAAAAGGTGAAATGTCGGGTACGCTTATATATACAGGAGACAGCATTAAATCAGATTTCAGGATTGTGCTGGAATATTTAAAATACAAAACACCGGAATCAGCGATGTTTTTGTCCGGTCTGGACCTTGACTTTACCCTGAATAATAGTCTGAATGCGGAATCATTTTATGATATATCCTCCGGATTGAATTTAAAAATAGACCGGGTATTTGCAGGGGCAGATATTAAAGATATCAGCCTTAATCTTGAACTGACCAGGAATACGTCCCATTTTATGCTTAACGGAAACTATAATGATAAAGTATATGCAAATATTGGAGGCGGATTGACATTTGCAGGCGGTAATGTCAATCTTCTACTTGATAAACTGAAATTAAAATATAATGAACTGGAGCTGCTGAACAGGAAAAAGATTAATATCAGCTATGCTGATGAAAGAGTGTCTTTTACAGATTTTGTTCTTTCCAGAAACGGAAGCGACATCAGCATAAAAGGTGATCTGTCGGGCTCGGGCAGCCAGGACCTTATGATAAGTGTCAATAACTTAAGTGTTGCCGATCTCCTTAAAAATGCATTTAACTCGGCAGCAAAAGACAATATTAATGCAAAGCTTAATATCAGCACACATATAACGGGAAATATGGGATCTCCTGCTATCGCTATGAATATGACAGTTGACAGCGTAAGCTACAGGGGAAAAACTTTTGGTTCTTTAATTACCGAATTGAATTACAGGGACAGAAATGCTTTTCTGAAAACCAGGTTTGAGGAAATAAACAGTACTAAAAAAGTACTCGAAATTGATGGAAATTACCCTGTGGATCTGTCAATGGGAGGATCGGAGAACCGGGGCGCGGGAAACGATTCCATAAATATTTCACTGATTGCGGATAACTTTGATCTTGCTGCCTTTGGAGATCTGCTTCCGCAGGTTGACAGGCTCAGCGGATCTTTTTCAGCGAAATTAGATATTAACGGAACCAAAGATGACTTGCAGAAGGAAGGATATCTTGCTGTAAGGAATGTATCGTTTATATCTGAAGCTAATAACCTGATATATAATGCTGGACTGAGAGTTGATATTCACGGCAATGATATAATGATTGATACTATTCTTGTTCAGAATGGTCCTGATGTTCCGGACGGCGGAACAATCTCCGGAAACGGAAAAGCCGTAATTGACGGATTTGATGTTAAATCGGGAGTAATATCTGTCGGCGGCAGGTTGAAACTTCTGAGTAAAAATTCAAGGTCTTCCGCTGCTCCTGTATACGGTAACCTTGTGATTACAACGCGGCAGAATATAGAATTCAGGGTAGACGGCGCCAGTATGTTTCTGAAGGCGCCCATTATTGTTAAGCATGCGGATCTTACAATTCCCCCTTCACCTGGTGCATATCAGAACACTAACCGGAGTTTTGTATATAAATTCGTTAAGGACAGTTTAAATTCAGCATCGGATAAACTGGATTTTGAATCTCTGATTGCATACAACGAACAACTTTCTGCTGACAATGCACCTGCTGAAAAGCAGTCGAATTTTAATTATTCTGTCAGTCTTGAAGTTGAGGATGAAGCCAAAATAGTTTTTGTCCTTTCCAGGGAAATAAATCAGAATCTGACTGCTGTTCTCACCGGAAATGTTTTATATGAGAATGTCAGGGGCGCGGCAGATATTCAGGGGGAATTAAAGCTTCTGGAAGGTTCAACGCTGGAATTCATTAAAACTTTCAATGCCAGAGGAAGCATACGGTTTGAAAGCGATATATCAAATCCATACCTAAACATAACCGCAAGTTATCTGAATTATTACTCTCCGGCTGATTCAACGGAGGGACTCAATGAAGTTCTGGTGGGTGTAAAAATAAAAATTAATGGACCTCTGAATGACCTTAACAAAACATTTGTGAAGGAAGAGAACAACATCGCGGTCTATTACGGCTCAGAAAACATAGATAAGGATGAACCTGATCCTACTAAGGATGCATCTGATGCTATTATGTTTATTATAACGGGCCGCTTTGCCAACGATCTTAACCAGAGGGAGAAAACCGCTGCTACAGACCAGTTTTCAGGTGCTGCAACTTCTATTGCCGGATCCGTACTGGGAGGAATACTTAACCAGTATTTCGGTGAATATGTAAGTGGAGTTGAACTTAGACGAGTCGGTTCGGAGACAAGATTTGTGTTCAGCGGGAGAGCAGGCAGCTTCAGGTATCAGCTGGGGGGTTCGGGAAATGTCTTCCAGAATATAAGTCAGGCAAATCTTAAGATTGAGTATCCAGTTTACAAGGGGCTCTCGCTCCGGTTCGAAAGACGGGAGGATGTGAGGGAGAGATCAGTGATAAACGAAATGGTAAATGAATTAGGTTTAAGATACAGGTTTGAGTTTTAATATGAAAAAGAAACTGATAGCATTTTTTAAAAAGAATCCGGGTAGATTTTTTAAAAGCAAGGAGATTGCAAAGAGACTGGATATACTTGAAGAGCACGAGTATAAGTCGCTTAAATCGATGCTCTACAACTTATTTGAAGAGGAATTCCTTATTAAAGAGGGAAAAAAATTCAGGTTGAATCAGCTGCCTGAGAACAATAAAATAACCGGGGTTCTGGAAGTAAACCAGGCTGGTTTTGGATTTGTTACACTTAAAGCTAAGGATGCCGGTGACATTTTCATATCATCAAGAAATATGGGAGCGGCATTCAATGGCGATATCGTGGAAGTTGCATTATTTGCCAAGCAGAAAGGGAAAAATCTCGAAGGTCAGGTTATCAGGGTAGTTAAAAGAAAAAAGAAGGAAGTGATTGGGACATTAGAGAAGCATCATTCATTTTATTATATAAAACCTGATGATCCTTCTCTTCACAGGGATATTTATGTTGATCCGGTCAATCTGAAAGGGGCTGTGATTGGAGATAAAGTTGCAGTCGGGAAAATCGACTGGGACACTTCGATGCTGAATCCCGAGGGGGAAATTTCCGAGATACTTGGAAAAGCCGGCTCCTATGATACTGAAATAATTTCCCTGGCTAAAGAGTTCAATCTTCCGTACCGCTTTTCAGAAAAGGTTCTGAAGGAAGCAGCAGCGGTGCCTCTCGAAATTGATTCACAAGAACTAAAGGGGAGGCTTGATTTCAGAAATGATATTGTCTTTACTATAGATCCTGAAGACGCCAAAGATTTTGATGATGCCTTATCGATAAATACAAATGAAAACGGCAACCTGGTAATCGGAATTCATATTGCAGATGTTTCTCATTATGTCTCTGTTGATTCAGGACTGGATGTTGAGGCTGTAAAAAGAGGTAACAGTGTCTATCTGGTTGGAAAAGTTATTCCTATGCTTCCCGAACAGCTGTCTAACGATATTTGCTCGCTGGTACCTGGAAAAGACAGGCTGACATATTCGGTGATAGCAGAACTTACTCCCAGGGGCAAACTCGTTAGTCATGAGATCAAAAAGAGTATTATAAACAGCAGCCGCAGATTTACCTATGAGGAAGTACAGTCCATTATTGAAGCCGGGGAAGGAGAATATTCGGAAAAAATTATGGAGCTTAACCGGCTGGCACAGACTTTAAGGAAAAAAAGGTTCAGGGAAGGGAGCATTGATTTTCTTACGCCGGAAGTAAAATTCAAACTGGACAGCCAGGGAAAACCCAGCGCTGTTATAAGGAAGGATATTAAAGAGAGCAATATGCTGGTAGAGGAGTTTATGCTGCTGGCGAACATGGTTGTAGCCAGGCATATTTCTCTGCCTGTCCACAGCAGAAAAATCCCGCCATTTGTTTACAGGGTTCATGATCTTCCCGACAGTGAGAAAGTAAATGAGTTTGCTAAGTTTGTGAAGTCGCTCGGTTACAGTTTCAACCCCTCTGCCTCTTCAAAATCAAACCAGTTCCAGCTTCTGATGCTTTCGGTAAAGGGTACTGAGGAAGAAGCAGTAATTAGTGAACTGGCGATCAGGTCCATGGCAAAAGCCGTCTATTCCGTCACAAATATCGGTCATTATGGACTGGGTTTTAAACATTATACTCATTTTACCTCTCCAATCAGAAGGTACTCCGACCTTGTTGTACACCGCCTTCTTTATAATTATATAGAAGGAAACGGTAAGCCTGTTATTCCGTTAGGAAAGCTGGATGAAATATGTGATCATATTTCAGAGACCGAGAGAAATGCCATGGAGGCAGAACGTAAATCGGTTAAGAGGAAGCAGGTAGAATTCCTTAGCAGCCAGGTGGGGGAGGAATTTCATGGAATAATTTCGGGCGTTACACATTTTGGAATGTTTATTAAATTAACAGATAATCTGGCTGAAGGACTGATTAAAATGAGGGATCTTGAGGATGATTTTTATGTTTATGATGATAAAAAATATTCTCTGGTGGGAAAAAGAACAAAAAATCAGTATCGGCTGGGTGATAAGGTAAACGTCAGGTTAATTCGGGCGGACCTTGAAAAATCAGAACTTGATTTTATTATAACCGGTGATTGAATACAATGAAAAAAATAATTATTGCGATAGTTTTTTTAATTCTGGCAGATTTTGCATTTCCGCAGTTCGGACAGAATAAAGTACAGTATAAGAATTTTACATGGTACTATATTCAAACTGCACATTTTGATATTTATTTTTCGCAGGAAGGATCTTCGCTTGCAGAATTTACAACGAAAGCAGCAGAAGACGCGCTCAGTTCGATTCAGGCCAGTTTCAATTACCGCATAAATAACCGGATTACCATTATAATTTATAATTCCACCAATGATTTTCAGGAAACAAATGTTACTGATCTTTATCTGACCGAGGGAATTGAGGGCTTTACAGAACTCTTTAAGAACAGGGTGGTTGTACAGTTTACAGGTTCATACAAGAAATTCAGACACCTGATACATCATGAACTTGTACATGCAGTTATGAATGATCTTTTCTACGGCGGAAGCCTGCAGAATATTGTTTCAAACAATATTGCCATAAATCTTCCCGGATGGTTTTCTGAAGGTATGGCAGAATATCAGGCTCTGGGATGGGATGTTGATACTGATATGTTCATAAGAGATGCAGCCTTAAATGAATACCTGCCGGATATACAAGGACTGGGCGGATATTTTGCCTACAGGGGAGGTCAATCGGTTTTTTATTACATAGCTAAAAAGTACGGCAGACAGAAGATCGGGGAACTGATTACCAAAGTGAAATCAACCGGCAGTGCTGAAGAAGGTATAAAAGCATCGCTGGGACTTACAATCGAAGAACTTAGCGAAAGATGGAAAAAGGATATCCGCAAAAGATTCTGGCCTGATATTGCAATAAGGAAGGATCCTGATGAATTTTCGAAAAGATTAACAGATCCTAAGAAAGATGACGGATTTTATAATACCAGCCCAGCCCTCTCTCCACAGGGAGATAAAATCGCATTCATCTCGAACAGAGATTACTTTTTCGACGTATATATTATGGATGCAATCGAAGGGAAAATTTTAAAGAGAATTGTAAAAGGGAACAGAAGTGCAGATTTTGAGGAGCTTAATATCCTCACACCCGGATTATCATGGTCTGCTGATGGAACGAAAATCGCACTATCTGCAAAGAGAAGCGGTTATGACGTTATTTATATTATAGATGTCGAGTCTGAGGATACTGAAATACTTCCAGTTAAAATGGATGGAATACAGAGCGTTTCCTGGTCCAATGATGGGCAGACTTTAGCTTTTGTGGGACATTCAGCCCGGCAGTCGGATATTTTTCTCTATCACTTTGAGAGTAAAGAACTTTATAATCTTACCAATGATATCTTCAGCGAGATTGATCCTGTCTGGTCCAGGGACGATAAGAAGTTATTTTTTGGATCGGACAGAATGAATAATCTGAATTCGTTTGCTTCACCGGATTCATTTAAAATTTATAATTATAACTACAGCCAGAATGATATTTATTCTATTGATCTTGATTCCAGAAAAATCGAGAGAATAACAGATCTTCCGTTAAGTGATGAATCCTCGCCTGCAACCGATGCCGCAGGGAAAGAACTGCTGTTCATTTCGGATATTAATGGTATAAACAATATCTATAAACTTGATCTGTCAGGAAAATTGCCTGCAGATTCAACTGATATTATTCCGGTTACAAATTCGGTAAGCGGATTATACCAGCTGAGTACCTCGGGAGATACCAAAAAACTGACATTTTCTTCCCTGAACCAATCTTCATTCAACCTGTTTCTGATGAGCAATCCGCTGGAACCTAAAACTGAACCGGGAGAAATGCAGCCCACCTTGTTCCGGCAGCAGATGGTAAATGTTCCTGATAGAAAAGGTGAGGAAGAATTTGCCGGCAACGAAGTTACCCAGCCCCAAGATACGTTAATTCAGATATTTACCGGAAACTATATTGATTCTACCGGAGTTTACGGCGATTCCGTAAAGATGGATTTCAATAATTATGTTTTTGGTAAGGATATTAAAATTCCTTCCGATACCTCAAGCTTTTCCAAATTCAGACTGTCGGATAATCTTGACAGAAACGGTAATTACAAAGTAAACAGGTATAAAATTAATTTTTCTCCCGATCTTATCTATGCGAATGCCGGCTACAGTACATTGTATGGACTGCTGGGAACTACAATTCTCTCCTTTTCCGATATACTCGGAAATCACAGGATTGTCGGTATCACAAGTCTGCAGATCGATCTGAAAAACAGCGACTATGGACTTGCCTATTATTACCTCCCTCAGAGAATCAATTTTGGAGTTGAAGCTTTCCATACCGCAAGATTTGTTTACTTCACCAGGGGACTTGATTATAATTTATTCAGGTTCAGGAATTTCGGAGGCATTGTATCGGCCAGCTATCCTTTAAGCAGGTTTAACAGGCTGGAAGGATCTTTGAGCTATCTTAATGTCTCAAGCGAAAATCTGGATGATCCGGGAGAATCGGCAGAAAAAAACTCATACATCATTCCCGCAATCAGTTTTATTCACGATAATGCATTGTGGGGTTATACATCCCCGGTAGATGGATCAAGATACAGAATGGATATTTTTGGAAATCCCGGAATATCCAAGAAAAGACTCAGTTTCTATTCCATTAACGGAGATTACAGGAATTACTTCAGGTTCTGGACAGACTACTCTTTTGCTTTCCGACTTTCTGGAGGTTTTTCCGGAGGAGCTAATCCGCAGCGATTCTTTATGGGTGGAATTGAAAACTGGATAAACCGCAGTTTTGCCACTGGCGATATACCCGTTAATTCTGCCAGTGATTTTGCCTTCCTTACTCCCGCTATGCCGATGAGAGGATATGATTACGCTGAACAGATTGGTACCCGATACGCACTGATGAACCTGGAGCTGAGATTCCCTCTGATAAGATACCTTGTTACCGGTGCGCTTCCTGTGCTGTTCAGTAATATTATCGGAAATGTATTTGTCGATATGGGGTCAGCCTGGAACTCTGAGAGGCAGCTCAGATTTTTTGAAAGAAATGAGTATAACCAGGTTGTATCAAAGGATCTGCTTATGGGAACCGGGTTTGGAGCAAGAATTTTCTTCCTTTATTTTCTGGTAAGACTGGATGTAGCCTGGGCTTATAACCTCGAATCTTTCTCAAAGCCTAAATATTATATATCGCTTGGGGCTGATTTTTAAATGCTGTTTTAAAAATTATTTCTGGGTGTGATAAGTTTAAGATGTGGTCTGCCCTGAAGGGCAGGCCTCAGGTCTTTGAGGAATCTTTTTTACCCCCGCTGTCTGATTTTGGAGAAGATTTTTTATAGTCTGTCTGGTAAAAGCCGGTTCCCTTAAAAATCGGACCTGATCCGCTGCCGATCAGTCTTTTGACAATTCCACCGCATTTGGGACAGCTTTTTACTGGCTCAGAATTCATAGATTGAAATAATTCGAACAAATTTCCGCATTCTGTGCATTTATATTCATATGTAGGCATTAATTTCTCCTTAAAACCTTGCAAATTTAATGAAAAATAGCAAATTTTTCTATAAGTTTAGATGCAGCTTTTAATTAAAAGAATCAGGAATAATATAACTTGAAAAAAATAATACTTTTTGCGGCAATTGCAGCAGCAATAATTCAGGGCTGTTTAAATTATACGCAGGACACCCAGGTCTATCCGGATGGCTCCGGGAAAATGAAAATCCATTATTGGATGAGTCTTCCCGATTCTGAGAGTGTTAAAGCGATGAATTATATCGGTATTTTCAGGGAAGATTCCATAACTGCGGAATTTACCTCCCCCTTTATTAATATCGAAAATGTGAAGGTATATTCTGATTCAACCGACAGTACCTCACATGCGGAAATTGAGTTTTCCTTTCCTCACATAGATTCACTTAATATGACCAGGGCTTTTGCAGATGCTAATTTCTCACTTAAAGAGGGAGCTGCCGGACAACTCGTATTCTCACAGTTTATTCCCCCCATTGCTACCGGCTTCGGGATTGACGGAAGTAAATTTTTTGTTACTTACAGGTACAAATTCTCGGGAGAAATAATTACCCATAATTCAACTGCAGTTGAGGAAAGCACCCTGATCTGGAACTATAGTCTTGCCGATATCGGCAAAGGAAAGACAATCTCGGTTACTTTTCGTCCCTATAAAATCAAGGAAACGCCCTTCTGGATTTACGGATTGGCGGGCCTGGTACTGTTAATTGTCATAATTTTTCTGTTCAGAAAAAAAAAGGATTAAATTGACTTGGCCGGGGCTTTTTTTTATATTTACCAACTATTTTAAAAAGTAAATTAAATTATGGCACAGACCGAATTTAAGATCTTTTCTGGCAGTTCCAACTTACCCCTTGCTCAAAAAATTGCCAAAGTTCTTAATTTACCGCTTGGCTCTGTTGAATTGAAAAGATTCAGCGATGGTGAAATCTGGGTTAAATACGGAGAAAATATCCGCGGATCGGATGTTTTCATTATCCAGTCCACCAATCCGCCTTCGGATAACCTGATTGAACTGCTTATTATGGTTGATGCAGCTAAAAGGGCTTCAGCTAAAAGAATTACTGCAGTTATCCCTTACTTCGGTTATTCCAGGCAGGATAGAAAAGATCAGCCCAGAGTTTCAATAACTGCCAAGCTGGTTGCAAACCTTATTACTGTTGCAGGTGCCGACCGTGTTATAACAATGGATCTGCATGCGGCGCAGATACAGGGATTTTTTGATATTCCCTTTGACCATCTGTACGGTTCATCCGTCTTCGGAAAAATATTTGATAAGTTCGGGAGCAATTTTGCCGTGGTATCTCCCGATGTTGGCGGAATAAAAATGGCAAGATCATATGCCAAAAGGCTTCACGCTGATCTTGTTGTGATTGATAAAAGAAGACCAAAACAAAATCTTGCCGAGGTGGTACATATAATCGGCGAGGTTAATGGAAAAGACGTTCTTATAGTTGATGATCTTATTGACACCGCGGGTACTTTTGCCGGTGCAATTGATGCCCTTAAAAAGAAAGGGGCAAAAGAAATTTACGGGGCTGTAACTCATCCTCTTTTAAGCGGCCCGGCCCTGGAACGGATAAATAACAGCGAAATAAAACAGTTGTTTGTATCGGATACTATATCCTTAAAGGAAAATTCGGAAAAAATTGAAATAATTTCTGCAGCTGAGATATTTGCAGAAGCAATAGCACGTACATATAATAATGAGTCGATAAGCTCATTGTTTGATATTGATAAAAGCTAACATTGGAGAAATAATGGAGAAAATAAATTTAGCGGCGAACATTAGAACCGAGATCAGTAAATCCTCAAGAAGTGCATTACGTAATAGTGGAAGAGTGCCGGGAGTGTATTATTCAAAGAACGGTGATCCTATAGCATTGGATGTGATCGAAAAATTAATAAATCCGCTTGTTTTTACTGCGGAGACACACCTTATAAACCTTCAGCTTAATGACGGCAGCGAACATGATTGTATAATAAAAGATGTTCAGTTTGATCCGGTTACCGATAGAGTGGTTCATTTTGATCTGCTTGGTCTTACCAAGGGAGAGAAAATACAGATTGAAGTTCCCCTGCAGTTTGTCGGAAGTCCTGTCGGCGTTAAAGAGGGAGGTCTGCTGCAGGTTAATATGCACAGAGTTGAGATCGAATGCCTGCCGAAAGATATCCCTCAGCATATTGTTGTTAATGTTGCGGAATTACGCCTGGGTGAAACGATTCATATCAGCGGTCTGGCAGTGGAAAATGTTACATTCATGAGCCCCCCTGAAACCGCCGTGGTTGCCATCGTTCATCCTAAGGTTGAAAAAGAGGTGGTTGAGGAAGCTGAAGCTGAACCGACTGAACCAGAGGTTATTGCAAAGGGTAAAGCAGAAAAAGAAGAATAAAGTTAAAAGTGCGAATTGTTTTAGGGATTGGAAATCCGGGAAGACGGTATGAGAATACCCGGCACAACATAGGATTTTTGATCCTTAACTCTTTCGCAGAAAAAAACAAATTATCATTTATCCCCTCCAAAGCTGACTATTATTTTTCCGAAGGTGAATCGGGAGAAAATCCCTTCGTTCTTGTTAAACCTGCAACTTATGTAAACAACAGCGGCCTGGCAGCAATTCATGCTCTGGATTTCTTTAATGCAGAATTGAAGGACTTCCTGGTAGTAGCGGACGATGTTAACCTGAATATCGGCTCCCTGAGGGTAAGGGCTTCAGGAGGAGACGGCGGCCATAATGGTATGAAATCCATAATTTACCATACCGGTTCAAACGTATTCCCGAGAATCAGAATAGGCATAGGATCAGAATTTACAAAAGGTGAGATGGCCGATTACGTCCTTAGCAAATTCCATAAAAGCGAACTGGGGGCAATTGAGAGCTCTGCCGGGCTTACCCTGCAGCTTATTGATGCATTTACAGCAGGAGGCATCAAACAAATGCTTGATTTTTACAGCAAAATTAAAGAGGATTGATTCTTTAAGATAAAAAATATTGCTTGTATAAACCGGGATTTCAGGTTTCTCTTGTTATTTCGGCCTTAATTAAATAAATTACATATAATAAATACATATTTTATTAATCCCTGCTTCCGGTTATGACCGGGGGCCTTAAACAAAGTCCATAGGGAGGTGAAACCCGGATGAAGTACCTGATGTACGAGAGTGCTGTACTTATTAATGCAGCGCTTGATGATGAACAGATTAATGCGGAAATTGCACGCATTACAGACCAGATCCAGAATAACGGCGGCGAGATAAAGAATGTTGAGAATTGGGGCCGGAAAAGATTAGCATATATGGTAGAGAAGAGCAAGATCGGCTATTATGTAATATACAGATTCAGCGCACCGACCAGCATCGTTTCCAAACTTGAACGCTTCTACAACCTCAATAAAGAAACTTTTTTAAGATTCCTTATCATCAAACTGGATAAAGACGCTGTGGAATATCTGGAAAAGAAAAGCAGTGTTTCCTTAGAATTAGAAAATTCAGCTGAACCATCT
The DNA here is from genome assembly GCA_002435365.1 of Ignavibacteriales bacterium UBA6490. GTDB lineage: Bacteria > Bacteroidota > Ignavibacteria > Ignavibacteriales > Ignavibacteriaceae > UBA6490. The sequence goes on along the minus strand of DJMM01000050.1, from coordinate 8,282 downwards.
GTCGTTTTAGGAGCAAAAGAAGAAGGTGATGTCAGTTCTACGGAAAGTTAGTTATAAATAATTACATTCGTTAAGTATGGAGGTAAAATTACCATGTCAGATCTGAAAATGCCCGAAATAAATAATGTTATCATTGCTGGAAACCTGACTAAGGACCCTGTTTACAGGCAGACCTCAAACAATACTCCTGTTGTGAATTTCTCCATTGCTTCCAACAGGAAATACAGAGATGGTTCGAATCAATGGCAGGAAGACGTTTGCTATGTTGGTATTGTTGCATGGAACAGGCTGGCAGACAGCTGCCGTGAAAGATTAAGGAAAGGTTCTGCTGTTCTTGTTGATGGGGAACTCCAGAGCAGGCTCTGGAAAACCGATGAGGGCTATAACCGCAGTGTTGTTGAAATAAAAGCCCGCAGGATTCAGTTCCTGAATAAAAGAGTAGGATATGCTCAGGGTGAAAACGGGCAGATGGTTGAAATTCTTGAAGATAATAACGACGTTTTCTCCGAGGATGATCATGTAAATTCCGTTGATTTCACCGAGGATACATTCGATAAATTTTTATCCGATGAGGAGTCCGATTTAATAAAATAATTGGAAAGGTAAATGAAAAGAGAAATTGTAAAAACTAAAAAAGTCTGCAGGTTTACTGAAAACAAGGTAAAGTATATCGATTATAAAGATATTAAGCTGCTGCAGCGGTATACTACTGAACAGGGAAAAATTATCCCTAAAAGAATAACCGGCACATCCGCTAAGTACCAGAGAGAGCTTTCTGTAGCTATCAAAAGAGCAAGACACATGGCCTTGCTGCCTTATGTTTCGGATACAGTGAGATAAGCCGAAGGAGATATGTAAATGAAAGTAATTTTAAGACAAAATATGGAATCACTGGGTCAAATCGGTGATGTTGTTGAAGTAAAGAGCGGGTATGCCCGCAATTATCTTATTCCGCGCAATTATGCCTATGCTGCCTTAAAAGGAAATATCCAGGCTCTGGAAGTTGAAAAGAAAAATCTCGAGTCTAAAAGGAAGCAGGAGGTTCAGGCGGCTGAAAAATTATCAGCAGAAATCGAAAAGGTATCTATATCCATACCGGTTCAGGTCGGCGAGGAAGATAAAATTTTCGGTTCTGTAACCACGCAGATGATCGCCGATGCCCTTAAAGAAAAAGGATATGAGATCGACAAAAGAAAGATCGAAATTGAGGAACCCATCAAATCCCTGGGTATTTACACAATCAGTGTAAAGGTACATACCAGTGTTAGCGCTAAGGTAAAGGTGTGGGTCGTAAGGGAGTAACCCGGAAAGACTCAGTTTAAACAAAAAAAAGGAAAGCTAAGCTTTCCTTTTTTTTATTACTGTAAAATTAAATTTATCTTGCTTTAATCTTTTTTTCCCTGACCAGTTTTGCAATTTCCGCGGTACCGTTCTTGGAAATAGTTTTAATAGCTTTAGCTGTAACTTTAACCGTAACAAATCTGTTTAGTTCCTGAACCCAGATTCTCTTTTTCTGCAGGTTAGGCAGAAACCTCCGTTTAGTCCGGTTATGAGCATGCGATACACTGTTACCGGTCATCGGTCCGGTTCCTGTTAACTGACACCTTTTTGACATTTATATCTCCTTAAACTTTCCTACTTCAGAAAATTGAATCACTAATATAACAATAATTTGTAAAAAAATAAAAAATAATTTTCCTGATGCCGCCTTCCTCCCTGAATAAACAAAAATTTTACACTGTCTCCATCCTGATGACCTTTTTAACAGATTACAATCCGGTAAACAGGTCCATTAACAGGAGTTTCTCATTTTGAGAAAATTTATAAACCTTACCGAAGCCTGTTGGGTTGCTAATGCCAGACTCTGTCCATTCCTCGCTTATTGTAAGCTGATTATTATTTGAGAAAAATGGGAACAGAATCAGATTAGATCCGGGTTAGAATGGGAACAGAATCAGATCAAATCCCTGAAATCATTGATATTCAAATCCATAATCCGATCATTGTGTAAGTGGATTTTCAATTATTTTGCTTCAATAATATTGCTGCTGTTTATATTTCACTTTTAGCACGAGACTTTACTAAAATTAGTTCTGCACGTATTTAAGTTAATTTGACAATTTGGAGAAGACATTTTTAGCTGCGGAGAAAAGACCCTGGTTTTCAGGAACAGTATCGGTATTAAAATGTTTTGAATCCAGCGGTTTTGTAATCAGCATTAATTAATAACCTCAAAGGATTTTGGTAAATGCAGATAATAAGAAAGGGAGTCGCAGCTCCCTTATTTTACTTCATCAAAATCATCTTCTTAGTTTCGATAAAAGAACCTGCTCTTAATTGATAAAAGTAAACTCCGCTTGAAATCCCATCTGCATTCCAGATTACTTCATAAGTGCCAGCTGGTTTTTCTTCATTAACTAACATCTCAATTTCATTGCCGAGTATGTCAAAGATTTTGATCTGCACTTTAGATATTTGAGGTACAGAGTATTTTATATTTGTTGAAGGATTAAATGGATTAGGATAATTCTGTTCTAAAAAATAAGATGTTGGTAGAGGTAAATCATCCTCCTCCTCTGTCATTCCCACGATCCAGTACAAAGTATTATTGATTCTGAATTCAAACCTTAAATTGAAATAACCAGGAAAAGTTGCTGAGTCATATGTTACTGCAAATGGTTGAACGTATTTGGTCTCACCTGGCGCCAATGATGAAATAATTCTAAACGAAGGATATATTTCCGTCACCCAGGGATCGTCAGAATACAGATCAACTCTTATATTGCTGATGGTAGAATCTGTTCCGTAATTCCGGAAGTAAGGTTTAATGGTATATCTGAAATTTGTAATCTCTGTATATATAATACTATCCAACTTTAACGGTCCGGTTGTGGCAAAACTTGATGGGAATGGATAGATGTGCACAAAATCCCTGGTTAAGTCATTAGTTTTAAGTTCTACTGTAAAGTATCCTTCCTGCAAACCGGATAACCACATCTCACCGGAAAAGGTATTATTACCGCTGCTCAGTAATCCGTTATCAGATAACTGAATTGAATCGCTGAATGAAGGACCATTTATTAAAGCATAAACCTCGACCTGGTGATTCTCAGGGATATAAACAGAAGAAGATATTTTAAGAGTATCTCCCATGGGGGGTATATAAGTCGGAAAAATATCCAGAGACAAGCCGTGGGCAATATTGGTAACATCTACAGCATAACCTGTATGCACGTATGAACCATCCCAGCCACCGAACCACATTTTATAGGTGTCACCGGATAGAATTACTTTAGGTGAGAAAACTTCGCCGTGATCCCATGATCCCGGTGGTCCAATCTCCATTATTGGATTGGTTGTATCCTTGTTCCAGTTTATGCCATCTGTTGATGTTGCATAACCAATAGCCTTGATATTAGTGCTGCTGGATATTCCCGTATACCACATTTGAAACTGTCCGTTATTATGCATAACGCACGGATAATAATTCCATTTATCATCCCAGCCTTCTTCAGGCATCATAACCGGATCGCTTTCAAGGTAAGGAGGATTTGTAGTATTTGGATCGTTATACTTTGTCCATGAAATACCATCCAATGACCATGCATAACCGATAGCTGATCTATTAAGGCTCGCGCTCCCTGCACCATACCACATTTTAAAAGTATCACTCTCAAAAATTACCCATGGAACATAAAGCGCACTTTCATCCCACTCTCCTGCAGAACCGGGTGAAAGAACANNTGTCGTTCCATCATTTCCGGAGTACCATAAATGATAAATACTGTCTTTTGCTATTATGCTTCCAATTTTAACCTGGACATCATCCCAGCTGCCATCCGGTCCTGTTGTAAACACCGGATTGCCGGGATGCTTGGTCCAGTTTGTTCCATCCGGTGAAGTAGCAAGACCGCCGTTCCGGAATCCTGAAGAATTAACGCCATCATACCACATCCGGTAAGTTCCGTTTTCATAAATAATAATATCAGGAGCCAATTCTTTATCATCCCATTCGCCTGATGGCCCGCATAATAAAACAGGGTTGTCAGGGTATTTATACCAGGTAGTTTGTGCCTGCAATAATGGGAGTAATAGAATGCTGATAAGAAAAGATAGAATTACAGTTTTCATAATGTCTCCTTTTCGTTCTCGATAAGTTTTATAATTTGAGGGGACCCAGTATTTATTGTCCCAATAAAACCATCTTCTGGTCTTATCTACTCCTTGGGGGAAGCACAATAATCAGGGGCGAATTAAGAGCAACAGTATTCAATACGTTTCTCTCAAGGGGCAAAACTTTTTAAAGATGCAAAAATTAATTGTTAGTGTCAACGATTAGTTAACGATTGGCAAGTAAAGAGGTGAAATTTGTTATATAATTTATAAGGGTTTCCCACACAAGACCCCCACCCCTTGATTTACGCTCCATGGGTGTAATTTTCATTAAAAAATCCCTACCAACCTTAGCTGATAGGGAGTAAAATACTGCTGTTTATTTTTATTACTTCATCAGAATCATCTTCTTAGTTTTTACAAAATCACCGGCTCTCAGCTGATAGAAATAAACCCCGCTGGGCAGTTCTGCTGCATTAAATTCAACCTGATGATAACCTGCATCTCTATGTCCTTCGGAGAGAATTGCGACTTCTTTGCCCAATGCGTTAAACAAGGTTAATTCAACTTTATTTGCTTCGGGTAAACCATATGTTATAATTGTTATAGGATTAAACGGATTGGGATAGTTCTGTTGCAGAACAAAGTCATCCGGAAAAGTATTAAATAATTCATTTTCAATTCCGGTCACACCGTTACCATTAACGGTAACTGAATCCGGGCTACCAACAGCATTGGAAGTGATTTCAATTGTGCCATAATATGGTGAAGCAGTAGTTGGTGTAAATATTACCTCAACAATCTGATCTGTACCAGATGTAATCAATGTGTCAGTGATATTTACTGTAAAAGCCGGATTGGTGCAGAAAATATCAGTCACTATTAAATCTGCGCTGCCTGTATTAGTTATAGTAAACACCATGGTCGAATCATTATTTAATAAAACATCATGAAAGTATAATTCTGTCGGATTAATACATATTATGGTAGCGGGGCAACCAAGAAGTGATTCCTGTGCCCCCATATCCGGCCGGCTTCCCGGAGGGCTGGGTCTTGGATCACCATCAAAATCGAATGGGAGCCAGGTACCGACTACAAAAAGAGAATCAGTTCCGGCACCGATACACAAGCTTGAGTCAGCTAAATTATACAAAGGATCAGTGAAATATGGATCCGCATTAATATTATTATTACCTGTTCCGGTCCAGCCGCCCTCAATGTCAGAATAATGTACCTCTACATTTCCGCCGCTGTAATAAATTTCCGTTCCATTATTCCACAAAATTGAATTTATAATCCTGGGTGAAGACTGATCCGAATATATTGCGCCTCCGAAAACAGCTGAATTATTCGTTAAGGTATTATGGAGAATCACTGGACTATTGGTAAAATTACCGGTTCCTCCTATAAATATTCCACCACCCAGATTTCCGTTGGTATTATTTGTAATAATATTATTATATAGTATAGGTTGTGTAATGGTATTATAACTCCAGATTGAAATTCCCGCACCTTTACAAAATGAGTTCTGCAGAGCTTTATTGTTTGCGACAAGATTCTCAGAAAAAATGCAGGTCTCAGTTTGGTTCTGCAGAATTACACCTCCGCCATGGCAATCGATTGGTGCATTACTTTGAACTTCATTATATATTATTTTATTGTTTTTTATTATAACTGAACGGGAGGTGCCAGCAACAGCCATTCCTCCACCTATACCGCCATCGCCTCCCGTCCCGGAAGGAGCTATTGATTTATTATACCGGATGGTGTTATGCTTTACGAACCATTCATAGCTGGTGACAACATTAATGGTGAAAAGTGCAATGCCGCCGCCCCACATACTGCTGCCGACACTCTCAGCAGTATTATACTCTACCAGGTTATTTTCCAGTCTTGCGTTTCCAACAACACATATTCCACCCCCTTCTCCGTTATTTCCAAATATCAAATTATTCCTGATGATGTTATTTAAGGCGATCAGCCAGGAAGTGTTTCCAGGAGGACCAACTGATATTCCGCCGCCAACCACAGTTCCTGTACGGAAATAAATACTATTGTTTTCAATATGACAATTAATAATTTTGGCTCCGGACATTAAACAATTTATCCCGCCTCCGACACGAACAGGCTGTGATCCAGAGATATAAGTTCCTGACCCCCCCGTAATTGTGAATCCGCAGAGTACAGATGTGGTATCCTCTCCTGAACTAAATGTTACCACTGAACCGCTGTCAGGATAAGCTGGCTGGCTCCCGTCGATAATAGTATTGTTAATATGGTTTGTATCTCCATCAACCAGGAACCAGCTGGCAACAGTAATGGCTTTCCCCCGGTAGTTTATATTCTCAGTATAGGTTGAATCTTCAACTAATACTAGATCACCATTACTCGCAGCATTAATTCCCGCTTGTATCGTAGAGTAATCTCCCGGCACATGAATTGTGTCCTGCGGATAAGCAGGAATTAAAGATAAGACTATGAAAAGAGAAGCAAATAAATTTTTCATTGTTACCTCCTTGAAAAAGTTTATTTGATTTTATTTTTATCTAATTATGACCATCTTCTTTATATCAGCGAAATCTTTTGATCTAAGCTGGCAGAAATAAGTACCTTCCGGGATTTCGGATCCATCCAATTCCAATTCATAGGTTCCGGCTTCTTTTACTTCGTTCTCCAGTTCTGTGACAACGTTCATGTCAGAATCAAATACTGTCAGTTTTATTAATGTTTTGTCCGGTACGCAATACTTTATTGTCGTTTTATCCTTAAAGGGATTGGGGTAATTCTGACTTAAATAAAATTCCGTGGGCACCAGTTCGTCCATTTTTCTGCCTCAAATAAGTTATAGGGCATTTAGCATTATCGGAATCAGTGTAAAATCAAACTGATATTTCCGACAGTAATGTAGGTTAAGGAGTAGGCATACTCTACCAAATTCGATTCATTTCTCTTTGATTTTGGTGCAGGAAGGTATCGGGAAAGGATAAAAGTAAGGTTCTATGTTTTCTTTGAATTCTGGTATTCAGACGGTGAAACACCAAAATACGACTTAAAACTATGTGCAAAATTAGCGGGATTATTAAATCCGACTTCCACTGCTATTTCTGAGATATTACCGAAATTCTGTTCAATGAGTTTGGCTGCTTTGGTCAGGCGTATTGTGCGGATTAAATCACCAGGGGCCTTTCCCAAGAGGGCAAGGAGTTTTCTTCTTAGCTGCGATCTGCTCATCGCAGTCTCCTCAGCAAACACATCCACACTAAAAGTTTCATCTGATATATGTTTGTTAATTACATCAAGAGCTTTCTTTAAGAATATCTTATCAATGGCCCTGGTATTTGTATTATCAACCTGGAATATTCCTTCCTTAATAAAATGCTCTCTTAATCTTACCCGCTGCCGGATTAAGTTTTTAATTCTGGATTTCAATATAATGTTGTCAAATGGTTTCATAACGTAATCATCTGCCCCCGTATCATATCCCGATATCTTATCCCTGTCCGCAGCCTTTGCAGTTAATAATATAATCGGGATATGGCTGGTTTTTTCATCAGTTTTTAGTTTTTCACAAAGCTCCAGCCCATCCATTCTGGGCATCATTATATCGCTGATTATAAGATCCGGTATATGTTTTATTGCCTGGTTAACGCCATCCTCTCCATCTGCCGCTTCGACGATCCTGTATTCATCTTCAAGATATGACTTAATATAATTTCTTACATCAATATTGTCTTCAACAATCAGAAGCAATAGTTTTTCCGTTTCTGTTACTACTATAATATCCGGACTTAATTTATGTTCTTCAAAATCTGAGCTTATTCCTGTTTCTTCAGCTTCAAATTTTCTCTCCTCAATTTTGTCCCGGACAATTTCATTCGGCTTCAAATGATCTTTCCCTAATGGTAGTGCAATTGTAAATGTGCTTCCTTTTCCCTCACTGCTTTCAACACTAATTTTTCCCTTGTGCAGTTCAACCAATTCTTTCGTGAGTGCTAATCCCAGTCCTGTTCCTTCCTGTTCTCTGGTATGACTGCCGTCTACCTGGTAGAATCGATCGAATATCTTATCAATCCTTTCAGGGGATATTCCTATTCCTGTATCTGCAATTGATATCTCGATGTTCCCATTCATTTTCTTTACACTACATTCTATTCTTCCTCCCTGAGGTG
>DJMM01000105.1 GCA_002435365.1 Ignavibacteriales bacterium UBA6490 | reverse complement strand
ATTCTTCATTACAATATAGAGATCATCGGCGCCGAAGTGTCCTTCATACTTCATTACTGCATCAAGCACTTCGAAACGTTCCGGAGTGATTCTGTGTTTTTTTTCGCTTTTCAGGAATTCCCTGAAGATTTCAGGAGCCTTTTGATTAGACAACTTATTCATCTTCCATTTATAATTATAAAAATATTATCTGTTTAAGCAAATATCAACTTAATTTGTATCACTGGATACCAATAAACCTTAACCCATTTACGGTAATAAAGGTCATGCAGAATGCCAATGATGTAAATATTACAACCTGCAGAACGGGTATTCGCCATCCGCCCGTTTCTTTTCTTGAAACGGCGATAGTAGAAATGCACTGCAGTGCAAAGATGAAAAAGACAATAAGTCCCGCTATAGTAGCAGTTGTAAATAATTTTTCGCCCGAACTCTCCACCCTTGCATTTCTCATTGCTGAGATAATTGAATTCTGCAGATGAGTATCATCGTCATCTGTTACTTTAAATATGAGGGCAAGCGAACTTACAAATACTTCCCTGGCAGCAAAAGCTGAAATAAGGGATACACCTACCCGCCAGTCCATACCGATCGGTTCCATTACCGGCTGGATAAATTTTCCAAGCATCGCGGCATAGGAACCGGAGAGTCTTTCAGTTTCCTGCAGTTTTACATATTCAACTTTTGAAAGATCCTTTGCATCTATTTCCGGGTTGTAATTCGGAAAATAAGTGAGCAGCCAGATAATCAGTGAGAAAGCGAGGATAATTGGTCCTGCTTTTCTGAGATAAAGCTTTGTACTGATAAATGCATTATGAACCACCACCTTCATTTTTGGCAAACGGTATGCGGGAAGTTCCAGGATGAAGGAGGAATTATCCTCAGCCTTTATAATTTTATCCCTGAACTTGTTTATTAGTCCCGCGATCAGAATAGAGCTTATTATACCGAACAGGTATATCGATGCAAGCACAACACCTCCTGCAAAGCTGTTCTCGGGGGGAATGATAAATGCGATCAGGAGAGCATATACAGGCAGACGGGCACTGCAGCTCATCAGGGGTAAAATAAAAATTGTGAGCAGTCTTTCTTTCCTGTTTGGAATTGTCCGAGCGGCCATCATGGCAGGTATGGCGCAAGCAAAGCCTGAAAGCATGGGTACAAAGGATTTTCCGTTAAGACCTATTCTGGACAGCGGTTTATCAACCAGCATTGCGCCTCGTGCAAGGTATCCTGAATCTTCAAGAAGGCCGAGTATAAGAAACAGCATTGCAATCTGCGGTACAAAAACCAATACTGCTCCTGTGCCGCTTATTAAACCGTTGGAAATCAGGTCACTATACCACGTAGTTCCCAGCAGACCGGAAAACATAACGTTCATCATTCCGAAAAAAGAATCGACAAGATTCATCAGCGGCTGTGCCAGCCAGAATATCGAGCTGAAGGTAAGTGACATAATGATAAAGAAAAAAAACAGTCCCCAGTTTTTGTTCAGCAGGTATTTATCAATTTTAACAGTAGTTGAATCAATTTTATAGCAGTCTTTTTTAGCTGACGGATCGGTAAGGATCCTCAGTTTTCTGTTAGCTTTTGCAATTTTCTTTTTATCAGGGTCGGGTACCAGCACCTTATTTTCTATCTTCTCAATTTCACCGTAGAATTTCAGAAAATCCTTCTTTTCGGTAATGGCAGATATTTTACGGTCAGTATTAAGTTGATCCTTTTTGAGGAGCTTTCCGATCTTATTCATCAGTTGAGGGATACCTTCACCGGTCCTTCCGTCCACAACAAAAACCGGGGCGTTAAGTTCAGCCTTAAGCCGGGAAGCAGAAACCTGTAATCCTTTCTTTTTCAGGATATCAGTCATAGTCAGCACAACCACGACCCTGAACCCTGATTCCAGAAGCTGTTTTGTTAGCAGCAGATGCCTGGAAAGCTGACTGGCATCGATAGTGGTTATAACGATATCCGGAACGCCGAATTTGGGATGTGCATAAAGAGAGCTTACAGCTACCTGCTCGTCAGGAGAGCCGGGTATGAGGCTTATAATGCCGGGAGAATCAAGCAGATTTGCGTTAATATTATATTTTTCCTGGATCCTGCATACTGAATAATCCACTGTTGATCCGGGATAGTTTACCGTCTTGAGTTTCTTACCGCTGAGATAATTAAAAAGAGTTGTTTTACCTGAGTTCGGAGGACCAACTAAAGTTATCAGGGGAAAGGTATCAGCGGAGGTGTCTACATAATTTTTATACAATGAGCTTCATTCCTTCGAAGAGCTATAATAGTGCCTCTAACGGAAAATGCCATGGGATCGTTAAAAGCAGATATGTTAATAAGCTCAATTTCCTGTCCCGGTGTAAAACCAATTTCCATTATTCTTCGGGAAGAAGGGTGCTCTGTATCAACATCATTAATTATAACTTTTTCACCGAATTTAAGTTCTGCCGCTGTTCTCATAAATATCTGAAATATTATTAAGATTTAATCTATATAAAAATAACTGATAGGGGGGTTATTGTCAAGAATATAATTAATATATATTAAACCATTTTATTAAACTTACCGTCAAAATCTGATAAATATAAAGAATGGTAATCACCTGGAATCCGGAGCCTGCCGGATATCATTAGAAAATTACTAAATAAATAATATATTAAAACATATCTACCTGGGAGTTATTACGGATATGGAAAAATTAAATATCCTTGTTGTCGAAGATGAAGCAATTTTAGCAATGGATCTTAAAAGGATCATTACTAAAATTGGATATAACGTTATGAAAGTTATTCGTTATGGTGAGGAAGCGATAGAGTATGTAAACAACTGTGAAACACCGCCGGATCTTATCCTCATGGATGTTGTTCTGGCCGGTTCAATGAACGGTACGCAGACAGCGGGCGAAATCCAGAAGAAGAAGAATATTCCTGTCATTTATATTACGGCTTACTCCGATGACCATATAGTGATGAATGCCAGGCAGACAAACCCCTTTGGTTATATTTTAAAGCCATTCGACGAGAGAACACTTCGTATTGCAATTGAATTGGCTTTGAATAAGCATAAACTTGAAATTAGTCTGGCAGAGAGTGAAAAAAAGCATAAGGAGCTTAACCGGGCAAAAGACAAATTCTTTTCTCTCATTTCTCATGATCTCAGGAATCCGTTTAATTCACTTCTCGGATTCATTGAGATACTCCGGAATCAGTATGACGCACTTAATGATTCCGACAGATTATTGTTCATAAACATTGTTCACAATTCTGCAAAGAATATTTATGATCAACTCAATGACCTGCTTGAATATTCCGGTTTTAAATCCGGGATGATCGAATGCAAACCTGGCCGTGTAAATGTACTAAACCTGATTTCCAGAACTGCCGACATCCACCAGGAAAATGCACTGAAAAAAAGTATCAGAATTTCTGTTGACGTACCAGAGAATCTTTTTGTGTTTGCTGGTGAAGAAATGCTCTTTTCAGTATTTCATAACCTGATATCCAACTCTGTTAAGTTTACAAGGAAGGGGGGCTGCATTGATGTTACAGCTTCCTCAAACGGTAATTTTGTTGAATGTACTGTCCGAGATAATGGAACGGGCATGGAGCAGAAAGTTATAAACAACCTGTTCAAACCGGAAATGAAACAATCCACCCCCGGCACTGAAAATGAGCCCGGTACAGGATTAGGATTGCTGATAGTTAAAGAGTTTTTAGAAAAAAATGGCGGAACTGTCAGCGTATCCAGCTCTCCCGGAAATGGAACTTCGTTCCATCTGAAAATCCCCAAAGCGATGGAAATTTCCTGAAAACGATTTAAAACCTCTCGTTTTTACTAATAATGAGACCAATTATATTGAAAGATTGATATTTGTCTTACCAAATATTCTCATTAATGATAAAATTACACAAAATATTGTTGACACAATAAACTAATTTCCTTAGTTTGCCATAACAAAACTTAATTCATTATCCTATCAAAAAAAACCTGTGGGAAGTTATGGAAGACGCTAAATTAATTCTAAAAGGAAAAGAGTACTCTCTTCCGGTTGTTGAGGGCACAGAACACGAAGTTGCTGTAGACATATCCAAGCTGAGAGCTCAATCCGGTGCCATTACTCTTGATTCAGGGTACGGCAATACCGGTTCTTGTTTAAGTGGAATCACCTTCATCGATGGTGAAAAAGGTATCCTGCATTATCGCGGAATTCCAATCGAAGAATTAGCTACAAAATCAAATTTCGTTGAGGTTTCATATTTATTGATCTATGGTCACCTGCCTTCAAAGAAGGAGCTAAAGGAGTTCCATAATCAGCTTACATATCACAGCCTTATTCATGAAGATATGAAGAAATTCTTCGAAGGATTTCCTCCGACAGCACATCCGATGGGCGTTTTATCAGCAATGGTTGCTTCATTGTCTGCATTTTATCCTGAAATTAATTATCAGATAGATGTGGAAATGAATATTATCCGCCTGCTGGCTAAGCTGAAAACTATTGCGGCTTTTTCCTATAAAAAATCGATTGGGCAACCATATATCTATCCTAAGAACAATCTCGGTTTCTCTGCCGATCTGCTACACATGCTGTTCGCTGTTCCTGCTGAAGAGTATGAAGTGCCGAAAGTGCTGGAAGAAGCTCTCGACCTCCTCCTCATTCTTCACGCTGATCACGAACAGAACTGCAGTACATCTACAGTCAGAATGGTGGGAAGCAGCCAGGCTAACCTTTTCGCTACAATATCAGCTGGTATAAATGCATTGTGGGGACCGCTGCACGGCGGTGCAAATCAACAGGTTCTGGAGATGCTTGAAGTGATCAGGAAAGACGGAAGCGATTACCAGAAATATATCGATAAAGCTAAAGATAAAGCTTCCGGATTTAAACTTATGGGATTCGGCCACCGTGTCTATAAGAATTTTGATCCGCGTGCTAAAATACTTAAAGCATCAGCAGATAAAGTACTCAGCCAGCTGGGTGTAAATGATCCGCTTCTCGATATCGCTAAAAACCTTGAGCGCGTAGCACTGGAAGACAGCTTCTTCGTTGAAAGAAAACTGTATCCCAATGTCGATTTCTACAGCGGAATTATTTACCGCGCAATGGGAATCCCGACAAATATGTTCACAGTTATGTTTGCTCTGGGAAGACTGCCGGGATGGATTGCACAGTGGAAAGAAATGCGCGATGATCCTACAAACAGGATTTATCGTCCAAGACAGATTTATACCGGAAATATCGGTCTGAAGTACGTCCCGATCGATAAAAGATAAATCTTAATTTTCTTTATCCCTAAGAAAACAACGGGGAACCCCATATTTCCGGGGTTCCCCGCACTTTTTTAAATAATCTTCAAAATATTAAAGAATTCCTTACTGAATTACCTGCTTAACAAGCTGTCCCTTTGTAAAACGGTCACCGGTATTTACCTGATTTATAAGGGCAATTGTTTCGATTGGTACTACAGAAGGGTATCTCCTGTAAAAATCCTGTACGGAAATATCGCTATCCACCTTTACGATCTTAATTTTCTGCGGTTTTACATTCAGAATATTCGGATCGGTTACTTTGTTAAATGTGTTTACGGCACTCCCAATCTGACCGGTGTAATTGTTCCATAACTGCTGGGATGTATAACTGAGCACCTGGTATACTTTTCCGCCGTATGTAATGAATGTTGCATCACCGTAAAGACTGCCCTGATCGCTCTGCGCAGTAAAATTCCCCCTGGATGAAGCAAATCCGTTTATGCTTAGCTGCTGCCGGTTTGCAGGGGAAATTCCCTCCTGTTTAAAAAATGATTCTGCCGCAGCTTCAGACGTAGATTTATCTGTTACCGCAAGCTGAATAATTGCATCTTCCTTCGGACTTATACCAATCACAGCCTGCTTCTGATTAATGGTCTTCCATCCTGCCGGAAAAACAAAACTGAACTTCATGTCAGGATGGTAAAAAGTGTTGCCCACAAAATAGCCGTCCCTGGGGTTATCACCGAATATCATGTTATCCAGTTTGCCCAGGTATTCATCCTGGTTAACAGTTGTTGAAGCATAGTTTACATTCATCTGGCCGAGTTTGGAATTTATAAGCTCTATTCTGTTTGCAGGATCCGGGTGGGTGGAGAGCCATTGCGGTATGGCGCTGCCGCCGCTCTGCTGACTTACACGCTGGAGCATTTTCATAACACTAGCCATCTGACGCGGATCGTCATTTGTCCTGACCATGTACCGCAAACCCAGTTCATCAGCCTGCTTCTCATCATCCCTGCTGAATTTCAGAAAAAGCAGTCCCAGACCCAGCTGCGCAAATTGCGAATACTGCTGGAGTTCCGGTTTTAATACAACTGCAACCCCTAAACCTATCTGTGTTAACTGCTGTTCGGAAATCCGGGTTACAGAATGCTTTGCGGTTACGTGACCAATTTCATGACCAAGCACTCCTGTTAGTTCTGCCTCGTTCTGCAGATGGGAAAGAATTCCCCTGGTTACATATATATATCCCCCGGGAAGTGCAAATGCATTTACAACAGGATCATCTATTACACGGAATGTCCATGGCAGATTCGGCCGCTCGGATTTGGCTGCCATCTCTTTACCAAGCCTCTCTACATAACTTCCCAGCTGAGTGTTATTGTAAATACCCATGGATGCTGTTATCTGCTGATCAGCTTCCTTACCCATCTGAATCTCCTGTGACTCACTTATCAGACTTAAATTTCTTTCCCCCGTTGCCGGGTTGAAGGCACAACTGTTGATCTGAACCGCGGTAAAAGAAATTAAAATAATCGCTATATACAGCTTTAAATTCCTGTACATTTTTCCGCCTCTTTTATTGTTAATTATAATTAAAGGATAACTTCTGATTAAAGCTATTTCCTGGAAATATGGGATTAATTTATTACTTATTTTTTAGTTTGTTAAACATTATTTTTGCTCAAAATTACTAAGGTAAGGTATGAGATTCAAAATTTTGCTCCCGCTTGTGATGATTTTCGCTTCTGTTCTGTATGCACAGGATAGAAAAGGTGCGGAATATTGTGCGGAGAAAAAACAGTCCAGCAGAATGATTGCACTCGAAAAGAGCCAGGCTGATATCAAATATTCTTTTGATGTCCTGGATTATAACCTGAAATTCGATCTCTATAACAATTTTATTCCTCCGTATACTAAATCATTTACTGCAACTGAAGTAATAAAACTTCGTGTGGATTCAGTTTTGAACTCTATTACCTTGAATGCATCAAATTCATCGCTGATTATTCATAACGTTTTTCTTTCAGGCGTTTCTTCAACACACTCGGATAATCTGCTTACTATTAATCTCGATTCCTATTATAATCCGGGCGATACAGTAAGTGTAGGAATAAATTATACTCACGCAAATGTTACCGATTATGCGTTCTATGCCGGGGACGGTTTTGTATTTACAGATAACGAGCCGGAAGGTGCACGTAAATGGTTTCCCTGCCGGGATAAACCTTCAGATAAAGCTACTGTTAATATTACAGCTAAAGTACCTTATAATGTTAAACTTGGGTCCAACGGCAGACTTGCGGATTCAGTACGCACCGGCGATACACTTTATTACAACTGGATAAGCCGCGACCCGGTTGCAACATACCTGGTTGTTTTAACAGGCAAAGTGAATTATAATCTTGATATAGTCCATTATCAGGGTGCTGATCCGGCGGATAATTTTCCGATAAGGTTTTACTGGAATAATGGAGAAAATATTACTGCCCTGAATCAGATAAAGTCGTTGATTATTCCGATGACCGACCTTTTTAACGGGTTATTTACAAAACATCCGTTTGAGAAAGACGGGTTTGCCACACTCAATTCGCAGTTTCCCTGGGGAGGAATGGAAAACCAATCGCTGACAAGTTTATGCCCGGACTGCTGGGGAGAGTACCTTATCGCACATGAGTATGCACATCAATGGTTTGGTGATATGATCACATGTGAAACATGGGCAGATATATGGCTCAATGAAGGTTTCGCTACATATTCGGAAGCACTGTGGATTGAAAGCAGATCAGGCTACCTGGCATATAAAAACGATATCAATACAAATGCAAATTATTATCTGAATTACAATCCGGGATGGGCAATAAGCAATCCTGACTGGGCAGTAAATACTCCGGCCAACAGTGTACTTTTCAACTATTATATTACCTATATGAAAGGATCTGTTATCCTGCATCTTCTGAGATATACTCTCGGTGATGAAGTTTTCTTTAATGTATTGAAAAGTTATGCCGGCAATTCCGCCTATAAATACAAAAGTGCTTCGATAAATGATTTTATTTCCGTGGTCAATAATATTTCCGGCGCCGATTATAACTGGTTCTTTGATCAGTGGATCTATTCGCCTAACCATCCGGCCTATGAAAATAAATATTTTATTGCTGACAAGGGGAATAATAATTGGGAAGTCGGATTCCAGGCCCATCAGAACCTGGGAGGTAATGTATTTTTTAAAATGCCTGTGGAAATAAAAATAGGTTTTAATTCCGGTGCCGATACTTTAATCAGGGTTATGAATGACATAAACGACCAGCAGTATGTCTTCGGATTTAACAGGCAACCGGTTTCCGTGGCCTTCGATCCCGATAACCAGATTGTAATTAAAACTGCCACGCTTACACAGGTTGCCGCAGCGGTGGAAGGTGAAAGCGGGATACCGGAAAGGTATGCGCTTGAACAGAATTATCCTAACCCGTTTAATCCATTGACTACAATCCGGTTTGAAATCCCTGAAGAAACGGATGTAACTCTTTCAGTTTTCAATTTAATGGGTGAAAGAATTGCGCTTTTGGTTAACAGAAGAATGGAAGCGGGGAGGTACACTGCCGAATTTGACGGTAACAGTTATCCCAGCGGAATATATTTCTATAACCTGAAAGCCGGAAACTATTCGTCAGTCAGGAAAATGATCCTGCTGAAATAATCTTTCATTTCAGCCGTATGCAGGAAGAACGGCTATAATTTCAGAAACTCCTGCTGAATAATTTCCTCGGCAAGTTCAACATGTCTCAGCTCCGTGCGTATACCGGATGTTACAACCCTGAGTACAAAATATCCGTGCAGTTTAGTATGCGATATAAATATCTTTCCGGTGGAATTAATATTATGCATCAGCTTTTCATTGAGTGTATTGAGCTCATCTTTCGATAAGCCATCTTTAACACCCCTGAAGCAGACCGTACCGAAATGCACCGGCGCCATCTTTATAAAATTTTTGTTACGGTCGATCCATTCTTCAAATTTTCCGGAAAGGAGTATATTATCCCTCAGCCGCGATATCAATCCTTCAACTCCAAAATACTTTATAGTAAACCATAATTTCAAAGATCTGAAACGCCTTCCCAGCTGTATACCATAATCCATAAAGTTTTCCGCGCTGCCGTCATCAGTTCTAAGATATTCCGGGATCAGGGAAAAAGCCTCCCTCAGAATATTTTTATCCTTAATGAAAAATGCGCTGAAATCGCTGGGTATATACATCCATTTATGAGGATTTATTACGATGGAATCGGCGTTCTCTGTACCTTTCATAATCCATTTCATTTCCGGAAGCACTGCAGCAATACCGCCATAGGCGGCATCAACGTGAAGCCAGAGATTATTCCGGCGGCATATCTCCGAAATTTCCGGAACCGGATCAATGCTGGTTACAGCAGTTGTCCCGATTGTTGCAACCACGCAGAAAGGGTGCATACCTTTTTTTCTATCCTCAGAAATAGCATTTTCAAGCTCGGCAGGGATCATTCTGAATTCATCATCCACAGCTATCTTTTTAATTCCATCAAGCCCGATTCCCAGTGTAAGAGCAGCCTTATCTATGGACGAATGTGCGAATTCCGAACAGTATAATCTTAACAGGGGAAGATCCTTCCTTCCGCTCATTCCTTTAACTCGGATATTGAAGCCTGATCTTTCACGTGCAGCAGCGATGGCATGCATCGAACTTACGGATGCGGTATCATAAATAATTCCTTTAAATGCAGCGTGGAGGCCGGTCATACGGCGCAGCCAGTCGAGCACAACAATTTCAAGCTCTGTAGCGGATGGGGAAGTCCTCCACAGCATACCGTTAATATTCAGGGCAGCAATTAAAAATTCTGCAAGTATGCCGGGACCCGTTGAAGTAGAGTTGAAGTAAGCCATAAATCCCGGATGGTTCCAGTGAGTAACGCCGGGAATGATAATGCTTTCGAAGTCCTTCATAATTTTATCAAAACCTTCACCCTGCAGGGGAGGTTCAGCCGGCAGTTTTTTTATTATATCTCCGGGATTAACCGAGGAAAGGACGGGATACTTTTCAATGCTGTGAAAATAATTGCCGATCCAGCTTGCAACCCTGGATGAAAAATCGTTGAATTCCTCAGGAGTAATATCTCCTGTTATTGTTTCACGTCTCATAATATTTAAGATTGTTAATTTTTTTGAATTATAATATTAATAAAATATTTCAACATTTTACCGAGGGGGAGGGATAAATTAAGAATCAGATATTCAGAAACTATTTGCCACCTGAACCTGATCTGATCTGATTCTAACCTGATTCTGTTCCCATTCTGTCCCCATTATTATGAGTTTATTATCAGATCAGGTACACTACAGGTAAAGCTTAAAACAGAGCAAACCTCACTTTTAATTGAATAGGAAAAGTATAATAATTCATCATCTGCCAATTTGGGTATAAACTGATTATTTATTCAACAAAACAATGATGAAAAATTCATCACGAAGAAATCTTATCAAAAGGTGAAAAAAAGAAAGAAAAAGACGCGTAAATGGGCTAAAATCAGCATATATACTGTTTAATATATTTACACTCCCCTCTAAAACGGATAATTACTTTAGTCAAAAAAAATGCCGTAACTGGTTGTAATAATTGCACTTATAGAATTCTCAAATTTTAGACTCCAGGTGGCATTTTAGTTGCTTAACAGAAGCAAGATAAAATCTTACAATTATTGAGGTAAAAAAAATGGTCGCATTATTTGTTGTATTAACTTTCATTCTATTTATACTAATAGATTTCCTTGTTTTGAGGGCACGGGGTGAAAAACATCCAGCCTTTTCAGCCGTAAAAGTTTTCGACAGCGGATTCATGAATCCGGGAAATGTATATTTATCAAGCGGACACACCTGGCTTGAGATGATAAAGGAAGGTTTAGTAAGAATCGGCATTGATGAATTTGTTCAGAAAACTTTGTCAGGATTAAAATTCAGCACAATACTTACGGAAGGATCCCGTGTAAAGAGGGGTGATATTTTATTTACCGCTCTTTCATCCGACAAGATAATTAATTTCTATGCTCCTGTAACCGGTACGGTGCGGAATGTAAATTCTGAAGGCGGCAGAAAGATCGAAGATCCTTATAAAAGCTGGTTCATATCATTGCAGCCGGAAAATCTTGAGAACGAGATCAAAAGTTTAAGATCTAAAGAAGCAGCATCATCCTGGTTAACCCAGGAATATGCACGTCTGAAAGATTTTTTAAGCTTTCATTCCGGTGATGCAGCTCTGGCAGGTGCCACTCTTCACGACGGCGGTAATATTGTTGAAGGGGCGGTCAGCTCACTCAGCACAAAATCCGTTAAAGAATTCGAAAACCAGTTTCTGAAAGTAAATTAAGGTTCAACAATGATAAAACAAAAAGCAATATTATTCGACGCTACTCTGTGTGTCGGCTGCGGTGAATGCTATAATGCCTGCAAGGAGCAGAACAAGCTTCCCGCTACAAACGATGATTTCCTGAAAGATCATCTTGGTGCCAATACTTACACTGTTATTGAAGAATATGGTGATTATTACACACGGAAATTATGTATGCATTGTGTTGAGCCAACCTGTGTATCTGTTTGTCCGGTTGGAGCATTCACAAAAACCGAATTGGGTCCGGTATTATATAATCCGGATATTTGTCTGGGTTGCCGTTACTGCATGCAATCCTGTCCTCATAAAATTCCGCGGTACGAATGGACCAAAAATAATCCCAGGGTTCGTAAGTGCGTTATGTGTTATGATAAAATTTCAAAAGGCGAATCAACTGCATGTGCCGATGCATGCCCCGCCGAGGCTACCATTTTTGGAGACCGGGATGAACTTATCAAAATAGCAAAGCAGAGGATTGCGGAATCTCCCGACAGTTATTATCCTGAAATATATGGATTGAATGAAGCCGGAGGAACAAGTGTGCTTATTCTATCACCGGTGCCGTTCGATCAGCTTGGTTTTGCTGCTAATCTCCCCAAGGAGCCATTAGGCAATTACACCATGCGAGCGCTTGATAAAATTCCCTCGGTTGTAGGGGTTGGCGGTGTTTTTCTTACCGGTATGTACTGGCTTACCAAAAGAAAAAACGAAATCGCAAAAGAAGAAAATGACACAATTAAAAGTGACGGGAAAAAAATATGAAAAATTTTGTTTTGCCTAAAATTACATTCTGGAGAGCTGTAGGAACAATTATAGTTATTACGGGTCTTTATTCAACGTATCTCCGCTTTACTGGCGGCCTGGCTGCAACTACAAATCTGAATGATCAGTTCCCCTGGGGTTTATGGATAGGGTTTGATATTCTTTGCGGAGTAGGTCTTGCTGCAGGCGGATTTACGATTTGTGCAGTTACGCATATTTTCAATATCAAGCAGTTCAAGCCACTTGCACGTCCGGCAATCTTGACAGCATTCCTGGGATACCTGCTTGTTATTTTCGGATTAATGTACGACCTTGGAAAACCTTACAATATTTGGCACGCGATAATCGACTGGAATCCGAGATCGGTAATGTTTGAAGTTGCATGGTGTGTAATGCTTTACACTACTGTGCTCTTCCTTGAATTTGCACCGGTAGTGCTTGAAAAGCTGAAATGGAAAAAGCTTCTTTCAATTATTAAAATGGTCAGCATTCCGCTGATGATTCTGGGAATCATTTTATCCACTCTTCACCAATCATCCTTAGGATCATTATTTCTGATACTTCCTAATAAAATGAGTGCGCTGTGGTATTCCGGAATGCTTCCTGTATATTTTTATCTCTCTGCAATTGCAGCTGGATTTGCAATGGTGATATTTGAAGCGTTCATGAGTGCCCGTGCCTTCAAACGGGATGTTGAAATGAATCTTCTGTCAAAAATCGGATTGTACAGTGCATTGTTCCTTATCCTGAATTTTGTAATCAAAATTGTGGACCTGTCGTTATCCGGGAACATAAATCTGCTTTTCCAGACCAGCCAGCAGACACTTCTGTATTATCTTGAAATTTTAATCGGCACGCTGATTCCGTCTGGAATTCTGCTGGTTAAGGATCTAAGAGTTCAGAAGAAATGGCTGTACATTTCGGCTACACTTATTGTAGCAGGATTTCTGTTCAACAGGATGAACGTTACTATAACTGCCATTTCATCTGAATTAAAACTGGATTATTTCCCAAGCTTTTATGAAGTAAGCATAACGCTGATGCTGGTAGTATTCGGAATGCTGGCATTCAGGTTGATTACTAAATACTTCCACATATTCAATGAAGAGAAAGTTACGTTAAATGCATAATCTACCGGAGCTGAACTGATGGCAAAAATTAATAGCAATATGGATGGAAAATACTGCTCGTTACGCTGCGTCTGGATGGATGCAGGGGTGGTGAGCTATAAACTGTGTGATATGAATTTCGATTGTGAGAACTGTCTTTTTGATAAGGTAATGCGCAATGATAATTACGAGAATTCTCCTGTAAGGGAAAGGGATATGATTGAACAGAAGATCGTGTCTGTTAACGAAGCAGGTATAATTAAAGGGAATATTTTTCTAAAGAATAACCTTATGATCAAGAAGCTGCTTGGTAAAACTTACTATCTTGGTCTTACTCCGCTGGCATACACACTTCTCGAAAATATCGCTGGTTTTAATTATTGCCGCGACAATACATTTGTTAAAGAAGGTGATCCGTTAGTACAATTTATAGGTGACTGGGGGAGTATAAAAATACTCTCCCCCCTTAATTTCTATTGTCTGAGCAGATTAAAACAGGAACTGAATGACATCAGCTCGAAGGAGTGGTTCAGTCTTATCGAACTTGAACCGGAAGAACTTAGTGCCGGTGAAATTTCAGATGAACATTATCTTCAAAACTGTACTGAGATCGAAGTTTTATTCAACAATTATAAGTCAGATTTCCCCAATATCGGGACGACTTTAAATGATGGAGGCGAGAAAATTCATTATATTTATCATATTATGGGGAACAAGAATTATTATACAATAATAAATAAGCTGTTCAACCAGCACTAATTGCTTTTTTTGAATAAAAATCAGCCTTTTTTACATCCCATCCGGAAAATTGCCTAAGTACACCCCAAAAAAGATTCCTTAAATTGATAAATGGTACAGTATAAAAATTAAACATTATCCATTATTACCACTTGAAATTACCTGTTATCTTGGTTAGGTTTAGGTTAAGTTTTGTTATAATTTGTGTAACAGGCTAAAATTATCATGCAGCCAAAGTTTTTTAACCGAGTCAGTGTTAAATTAATAATCATTATTTCCAGCGTTCTTTTGCTGAACCTGGCTGTTTATACTTACTACCAGGTTATTACCCTTAGTGAAGATCTTACCGAATTAGTAACACAAAATGCATTAAACATTAGTGATGTGATTAGAAAATCAACACGACACAGTATGCTACTTAACCGCCGGGAAGATGTATATGAAATTATACATACAGTAGGTACTGAGAAAGGTGTTGAGAAAATCAGGATCTATAACAAGCAGGGAGCAATAAATTTTTCAAGCGATACCACCGAGCTTGGATTAAGTGTTAATCTTGATGCTGAAGCCTGTAATGTATGTCATTCAAAGCCCACACTGCCTTCGAACCTCAAGCAAAATGAGATGATCAGGGTATATAAAACCCAGGAAGGAACCAAAGTTCTGGGTCTTATTAACCCCATTCTAAATGAAACTGACTGTTATACCGCCGAATGCCATTACCATGACAGTTCGAAAAAGATCCTCGGGGTTCTGGATATAATATTAGCGACGGAGGCTTCCGATCAGATTGTTGAATCCAACATAAGAAACGTAATAACCATTACAATTATTCTCATGCTCCTGATCTCCGTAATGACAATAATTTTTATTTCAGTTATTGTTAATAAGCCTATACAGGAGATATCGCGGGGAATTGATCAGATTGCCCAGGGTAATCTTAACTATAAAATATCCCTTGATTCCAGTGATGAACTGGGGATAATGGCTAAGGAGTTTAATGACATGTCATCCAAACTGGATGATGCATATAAGGAAATAAAAGAATGGTCTGAAACCCTTAACCAGAAGGTGCAGGAAAAGAATGAGGAGCTAAAAAAGATTTATGAGCAGATAACTCAGATTGAAAAACTTGCATCGCTGGGCAAGCTTTCAGCAACGGTAGCTCACGAACTGAATAATCCGCTGGAAGGCATTCTGACCTACAGTAAGCTGATCGCCAGAAAAATTGAAAAGCAGTCCGATTTCCCCGACAGGCAAAATCTTATCACTTATCTTACCCTGATTTCAGATGAAACTGCAAGATGCGGCAAGATAGTGAAAGATCTGCTTCTTTTCTCGAGGAAAGGGGAAGGTGAGTATCTGCCGCACAACCTAAGGGATATTATTGACAAGGCGCTGATAATAATAAACCATCATCTTGAGATTAATAAGATCAGACTGATAAAAAAATATGAAGCTACCGAATACCCTATATTCTGTGACGGGCAGAAAATTGAGCAGGCCATAATAGCAGTTCTGATTAATGCAACTGAAGCGATGACCGATGGCGGAATCCTTACAATTACAATAACAAGGGAAGAGCAATATCTGGTGCTGCGGATAAGTGATGAAGGGAAGGGAATTCACGAGAAGGATCTTCCGATGATATTTGAGCCATTCTATTCCACAAAAGGGGACAACAAAGGCACTGGTCTTGGTCTGCCTGTTGCATACGGAATTATAAATCAACATAAAGGGAAAATAAGTGTTGAAAATACATCGCCGGGAGGCACAACATTCAAGATTGTTTTCCCTCTTTATAAAACTAATGTAGATATAAGTCATGAATACCAGAGCGAATATCCTAATAGTTGATGATGAATTAATTGTAAGAGAATCCCTTCTTCACTGGTTTGAAGAGGATGATTACATCGTCGATACTGCTGAAGACGGGGAAGCAGCGCTGAAAAAATTCGAGAAAGGAAAATTCGATCTCGTCCTTCTCGATATGAAGATGCCAGGAATAAGCGGGCTCGATCTTCTGCCGAAGCTGAAAGAATTTGATAAGAATATTATTGTAATTCTGATAACAGCATTTGCATCGGTACCCTCGGCCATACGTGCCCTGAAGGATGGAGCTTACGATTACATTACAAAACCGATCGACCCGGATGAGCTTTCCCATATAGTTGAAAATGCTCTTGAGCAGCAGAATTTAAAGAAAGAGAATGAACAGCTTAAAGGTAGCATTGAAGAAATAATCAAACCGGACAACCTTATCGGCGAGAGTCCGCAGATGAAGAAAATATTTTCGCTTATTCAGACCGTGGCACCTACCGATACCACAGCTATGATCAGGGGAGAAAGCGGCACCGGTAAGGAGCTGGTGGCAAAAGCAATTCATATTAACAGCAAGAGAAAATATTTTCCGATAATTACAGTAAACTGCGGCGCACTTGCTGAATCACTTCTTGAAAGTGAGCTGTTCGGCCATGAGAAAGGAGCTTTTACCGGAGCTCATTATAAAAGAAAAGGGAAGTTTGAAATGGCAAACAGTGGAACGATCTTCCTTGATGAAATCGGCACGATATCACCTAAAATGCAGGTAGAGCTTCTGCGTGTAATCGAATCAAAACAATTCTCGCGTGTTGGCGGAAATGAAATTATTCACAGCGATTTCAGGGTAGTTGCCGCAACTAATGAAAATCTTGAAGATTCTGTAAGGGACGGACGTTTCAGGGAGGATTTATATTACAGGCTTAACGTGTTTACCATATTTATACCTCCGCTGCGGGAAAGACTTGATGATATACCGGTACTGGCTAATCATTTTCTGCAGAAATTTACATGCCAGATGAATAAAAAAATAGGATCAATTTCAAAAGAGGCAATGGATTTTCTTCTTCAGTATTCCTGGCCCGGCAACGTGCGCGAACTTGAAAATGCAATCGAACGCGCAATTGTTGTATGCAAAGGCGATTCTATAATAGTGGAGGACTTGCCGTTCCATATAAATAACAATGCATCATTTTTTAATGATGATGATATGAGTATCGCTTCCATGGAAAAAAGACACATTGCACTGGTGCTTAATAATCATAACTGGAATATTTCAAGAAGTGCAGAAGCCCTGGGAATAGACCGTGTAACATTATATAATAAAATTAACAGGTATGGCTTACAGAGAAAAAGTTGATGCAAAACATTTTTCTAGTACCTGTAAATTTCTCTAATTATACGATACTGAAAAAAATATTTCTTGGGCTCAAGGATATTTTTCCAAACAGGGTTTTCCTCTCGGAAGCGGAAATAGATCACGCACTTGCATTTTCGATCGAAAGAAATCAATACTACTCTTCCAGACTAATAGCAGAAGCAATTCCTGAAACAGCAAAGCTTGACGGTAAGGTTGTCATGCTGGCAGAGTTCGATCTGTACGTCCCGGTGTTTACATTTGTATTCGGAGAAGCACAGCTGAACGGGAAAATGTCTATTGTTTCCCTCTGCCGTCTGCACGAAGAGTTCTATACTGGCAAAACAGATGACGAACTTCTTCTGAAAAGAGCACTAAAGGAGATTCTTCATGAACTGGGCCATAACTATGGTCTTCATCACTGCAGGGATTGGGATTGTGTTATGCATTCTTCATCAATCATTGAACAGGTGGATATCAAGGGCGGGTATTACTGCAGCAGGTGCCTGGAACAGGCGCCGGAGATAAATTTACTTTCGGGAGCTCAGTAATTGAGAATTAATGATAATCCTGACTGAAACTGCATTTAAAGGATTTTGAGTATCTTGTTCAGTTTTTTATTTTATATAATAGAGTTAAGGACAAGCGATGAAGCTGCACAGCAACCACTTAAAAATATTGCTAGCTTTAATCACAATCATTTCAGGATGTACTGTTATGAAGACTGACCAAAGCCATAGGCAGTCTGCCAGGATTTTTGAGGGAGATGGTTTTGCTGTAAACTATCTTCTTTACCTGCCTGATAATTACAAAGCAGAGAACAGTTTCCCGTTGCTGCTTTTCCTTCATGGCTCCGGTGAGAGGGGTGATGATATAAACAGGGTTAAGATACACGGACCGGCAAAACTTATTGAGCAGGGGAAGGAATTTCCTTTCATTATTGTCTCACCACAATGTCCTGAAAACGAAAGATGGAACCCGGAACAACTTTCTATGCTCTTAGATGATGTGGAAAAAAATTATAAAACGGATAAAAACAGAGTGTATGCCACAGGTCTGAGTATGGGAGGATACGGAGTCTGGAAATTAGCACAAATGTATCCCGACAGATTTGCAGCCGTTTTACCGATATGCGGGGGAGGGGACTTTCTTAACGCGTGCGTAATTAAGCATCTGCCGGTATGGGTTTTTCATGGTGCAAAAGATAAAGTTGTGTCTGTACAGGAATCGGAAAGAATGGTAAATGCCCTGAAGAAGTGCGGGGGAAACGTAAAGTTTACTGTCTATCCGGATGCGGGACACGATTCATGGACAGAGACATATAATAATCCGGAGATATATACCTGGCTGCTTGAACAGAAAAAAGATTAATATTCCCCGGCTGCTTTTATTACATCATCGTACATAATGGTTTTAAGCTCATCATCTGAAGGATTCTCGAAACCGACTAGTCTTTCTTCCTGGTATGATATCGATTTATAAAGAATATCTTTTACCATCCTTGCATTATCCTGGGTTTTTCCCTCATTGTACCTGCTGCTGAACAGATCCATCAGCAGCTGCAGTGCGCCTTCGTCAAGCTGGTAGCTGTTAGATTCCGCAAGACGGTAAGCAATTTCTACAAGCTGTCTCGGTTCAAAATCCCCGAAGTAAAAATAATTTACAAAATATTTGCTGAGAATAGGATTATTCCTGATTTCATCTGCAAAGTCTTTCCTGTTGCCTGATATTATATATACTATATCCTCCACATTTTCAGACAAACCCTCAAGCAGCGCGTCAAGAATTTCACTGCCTTCGCTGAAATCCTGCTGAAGGTATTCCGCATCCTCGATGTATAATATTCCTCCGGCAGCTTTTTGTATATACTCCTCCGTCTTTTGCTTCGACTGCCCGGCATAAATACCGCTCATATTCAGTTTATTAACAGTAACAATATGACCTTTGCTGAGAATGCCCATGTTTTTATAAATTTCACCGAATATTTTTACCGCGGTGGCTTTTCCGGTACCGGGAGCTCCGTAAAATACAGAATGAAGAATCCGCGGTACATTTTTTAGACCTCTTTTTTCCCTTATCTCGGCCACCTTAAGACTGGCAATAAGCTTCATGGCTGTCTTTTTTACTTCAGTCAATCCGGTAAGATCATTTAATTCCTTAAGAATGTATTCAGGTTCAGAGTCTGTACCCTTTATCCAGTCTTTGCTCTCTTTCAGAATTTCATTTACTACCTGGGCAGAAACAAGGGATGTATTTTCATCAGTCCTGCTGGACCTGTTCAAGCCTGCAATGAACAGAAGATGGTTCCTGATTATTTTATCGGTAATATTTCTTATGAACCTTGCATTGCCGAACCGCTTATCCCTTCTCTCATATGCTTCGGTGAGAAATTTTTTCAATAGAAGCTGCGAATCAGCGCCGACCTTTAATTTTTTATCACCAAGAAATTTTTCTGCAATAATGTAAAGCTCATCGGGGGAGTAGTCGTCAAAATGGATTTTCTTATAGAACCTGGATGATAAACCGGGATTCATTGACAGAAAATTATTTGTTTCATCTGTATACCCGGCAGCGATAAGGATAAATTTTCCTTTATCATCTTCCATTCTCTTGATAAGTGTATCGATTGACTCGCGCCCGAAATCAGATTCATCCTTTTTAAGCAGTGAATATGCCTCGTCTATGAATAATGTTCCCCCCAGAGCTGAATCAATTACATCTTTTGTTTTAATTGCAGTCTGTCCTACATACTGACCTACAAGCGCCTGTCTGTCCACCTCCACAAGATGCCCCTTCGGCAGAATCCCCAGGGCAGAATAGATTTCGCTGAAAAGCCTTGCAACAGTAGTTTTCCCGGTACCTGGATTTCCGAGGAATACAAGGTGACCCGAAATATTCTTCTGCGGATCCTCACCGTTTTCGATATAGTACCTGGTCAGCTTGATTATCTCGTTAATTTCCTTTTTTACTCCTGCCAGTCCGGTTAGTGAATCCAGCTTCTGAAGCAGATTGTCAAGCTTGTCCTCGTCAATATTGAATATGAAATTCTTCTTATCGTCACCGGTGAACAGATTCTCAACATCCTGCTTAACGATAATGGTAAATGCTTCCTTTGGAAGTTCCTCGGATTCTGCTGAAAGACGCCTGCTTACATTAAGTTTTATATCCGTTAAATATTTCCTCGCTACCCTGGCATTCCCGAAAGATTCATCTCTTTTTCTGTAAAGACGGACAAATTCTTTTTTCAGGATTGCCAGCGAATCATCTGTTATTACAAATTCTTCTTCAGAAGCAAACTGCCTGAAAATCGAGATAAGTTCATCGGGTGTGTAATCGTCGAAGTGGAAGAAGTGTGTAAATCTTGATCTTAAGCCTGGATTGGAGGTAATGAACGACTGCATTTTTGCTGGATACCCGGCAGCAATTACCACAAAATCATCTTTGCGGTCTTCCATCCTCTTAAGCAGAATATCAATCGCTTCCTGTCCAAAATCCTGCTGGTTACCCTGTTTGGTTAAAGTATAAGCTTCATCGACAAATAAAATTCCGCCGGAGGCATCATTTATTGCCCGCTCTGTTTTTTGAGCAGTTTCACCTACATACTGACCGACAAGTGCAGCCCTGTCCACTTCCACTATATGCCCTGATCTCAGCAGACCCATGGCTTTGAAAATTTTGCCCAGCTTTCTGGCAACCGTGGTTTTTCCGGTACCCGGATTTCCCGTAAATACACAGTGGATCGAAAACTCATCGGTTGTCTTTAATCCATGCTTTTTTCGCTCATTAAGGAATTTAAGGTAGGTTACGAAATCCCATAGCGATTGTTTTACCGAGGTGAGACCTGTAAAACTGTTAAGTTCGTTAAGAAGCACTTCAACTGATTCTTCCTCTGTTTTGGGCTCCTGAACATGAGTTTCCGCTGCAGAAACAGTCGTTTCTTTTTCTTCAATTTCAAAGTTTCTTATATCAAAGCTTTTAGCGCATACCGGATTATCATCAAGCATAATCAATACCTTGCCGGTGCCCTTTTTCCAGAATACCGGTTCATTGGTGCCCCAGCTCTGAACTATTTCAATATATTTCCAGTCCCTTTTTAAACTTACATT
Source organism: Ignavibacteriales bacterium UBA6490 (assembly GCA_002435365.1). Lineage (GTDB taxonomy): Bacteria > Bacteroidota > Ignavibacteria > Ignavibacteriales > Ignavibacteriaceae > UBA6490. The sequence continues at coordinate 7,423 of DJMM01000105.1, read as the reverse complement.
AAATTTATTCCGGCCTGTTTCAATATCGTTTAAATACCATACGGCTGTACCTTCAATTTCAATATCCCGTTTTTCAAAAACCGGATTTTCGATTATTACTTCTACACCGATGTAACGGATCAGCTTTTCATCGAACTGGATCAGATATTCCCTGCGGCTGCTGTTTACTGCCCGCAGAAAATCATAGCACCTGACACTGTGCACCGCAAAGTAAGGATTTTCAAAGTACTCTATGTTTCCGGAACTGCTTTTACTTATTTTTTTCTCACCTTCAGGATAGTTCTTTAATATCCGCCGGTACAGCTGGGAAAATTCAGGATCTTTCTCCAGTTCATACTTTGTTTTTTCTGCAGTTTCATAAGCTTCCTTGTACTGCATTTTATTTAACAGTGAATCAATCTCAAGCATCCTTGCTTTTTTATGCAGACCGGTATACTTCCTGTCCACCACAATTTCGCGGGCCGCCCAAAGACTGAACCAGTATTCCTTTTTCTTAAAAGCTTCAGCGGCGGTTTCATACAGAATGTCCTTTCTGGTCGCCGATTTTGCAAAGATTTTCTGGTAGTATCCCCCGATCAGGTTTATTAATTTACTTACGTATTCGGTTTCCTCATCATTGCCTGTTTTTAAGGCGGCATCGATACTTTTTGAAGCCTCCTTATATTTTCCCAGCGCTGCAAGTATTTTAGCATGGAGCAAAAATACTTCACTTTTAGTTTTATCATTAAGAAGAATATTTGCTGCATCGGAGAGCGAGCTTTCATAAAAGCCCCGTCTGAACAGGATCCAGGCCCTGGTATAAAGTGAGAGAATATCATTATCGGAGTTTTTCACTGCGGAATCAGCGAGCGTAAGAGCTTCATCCGGGAAACCGCTTTCCAGTTTTGCGGCAGCATAGCTGCAGATGCTTCTGCTGTCTTCCGGATTCTCATCATATGCCCTCTTAGCTGTTTTAAGAGCCATACGAAACCGGCCCTCCTTTAAATGGTCTTTAGACTCAATTAAAAGATTTTCGTATTCCTGGGAGTTCAACTATTTGCTCCGTAATGATTTCTATCCGGCAAATATAATTAAACTTTGTAAAGAATAATATATCAATTATTTCCCGGGCCGGGTAAAAGGTTTTATACCGTGGTGTAATCAGCGGATGCATACTTTTAATAATTCATCGTGAAGACTGTTCCGGCAAATGAAAATAAAAAAGGCAGCTTTTAGAAGCTGCCTTAATTAAGAACATATATATTATTTTATTAATACATTCCTTCCATACCGCCCATACCTGGTCCTGGCATTGCCGGTGCTGGCTCTTTTTCTTTCTTCTCGAAAACGACTGCTTCGGTTGTAATAAGCAGGGAGGACACAGAAGCTGCGTTCTCCAATGCGGTCCTTGCAACTTTAGTCGGATCGATAACACCTGACTTGAACAGGTTCTCATAAACTTCAGTTGCAGCATTAAATCCGAAATCGTCTTTTCCGTCTCTAACTTTCTGCAGAACTACGGATCCTTCGATGCCGGCATTATTAACTATCTGTCTCAGCGGCTCTTCCAGGGATTTCTGGATGATTTTGATACCGGTAGTCTGGTCTTCGTTTTCACCTTCAAGTTTCTCAAGTACCTTAATTGCCCTGATGAAAGTAACGCCGCCGCCGGCAACAATACCTTCTTCAACAGCTGCACGGGTAGCATGAAGTGCATCTTCAACGCGTGCTTTTTTCTCTTTCATTTCAACTTCGGTTGAAGCACCAATCTTAAGGACGGCAACACCGCCGGATAATTTGGCAAGTCTTTCCTGAAGTTTTNNTCGAACTGCATACCTTCAACAACCTCCAGGGCTGTTTCAGTTCCTTTTGCTTCCTCAACCGTAATAACGCCGTCTTTTCCTACCTTTTCCATAGCGTCAGCAATAAGATCACCTATCGATTTGTCGTTATTTGCAGAAATGGCGCCGACCTGCGCAATTTCATTTCTTCCTTCAACCTCGCGGCTAACGGATTTAAGATGATCAATAACTTTTGAAACTGCCAGATCTATTCCTCTCTTAAGATCCATTGGATTTGCACCGGCAGTAACATTCTTTAATCCTTCACGGTAAATTGCCTGGGCAAGAACAGTTGCGGTGGTGGTTCCATCACCAGCAACATCACTTGTCTTGGAAGCAACTTCGCGTACCATCTGAGCACCCATATTTTCAACTGCGTCTTCCAGTTCAATTTCCTTGGCAACAGTAACACCGTCTTTTGTAACCGTTGGGGCACCAAATTTCTTTTCAAGGATAACATTGCGTCCTTTGGGGCCTAATGTTACCTTAACAGCATTAGCTAATTTATCAACACCTCTTTTAAGTTTACTCCTTGCGTCGCTGTCGAATTCTATTATTTTTGAAGCCATATTATTTCCTCCGTATTATTAAAATTTTTAACCAATAATTGCAAAAATGTCGCTTTCGCGCATAATTAAATACTCTTCACCGTCAATTGTAACTTCTGTACCGCTGTATTTTCCGTAAAGCACTTTATCTCCAACCTTTACTTCCGGTTTTACAGCTTTTCCCTCTTCGGAAACCTTGCCCGGTCCAACAGCAACAATAGTACCTTCAATAGGTTTTTCCTTTGCCGTATCAGGTAAAATAATCCCGCCTTTTGTCGTTTCTTCCGCCTCGCTCGGTTTTACAATCACTCTGTCGGCTAAAGGCTTCAAGTTAATTTTTGCCATACTATACCTCCTGGTTAATATATTTATTTAAAAAATTATGTTAGCACTCTAAATTAGTGAGTGCTAAAATAATCAAGCTGTACACTATTGTCAAGATTCAGTAGGAGAATCAGACGGTTTTGGACAGATAAAGTGAGGGAGCTTGCAGCAGGCTGCTTATTTTTTGCTTTTTTTACATATCCGCACTTGTACTAAATCAATCTACGATTGGGGATCTGACCCCGGTCTAACCCGGGACTGATCCGATTCTAACCCGATTCTGTTCCCATTTTTTTGGAATCAGAATCAGATCAGAATTACATCGTAAAGGATGGAGCTGCAGGTCACTTTACTGATCAGACGGCAAAAAATTACCTTTCCGGAATATCTTATTGCAGAAAATTCTGAGCTGTTTTTTGCGGGAATTATCATTACCTGCATTCAGTTGTTATTTACGGGTTATATTTAATTTTTAGCAATAATTAGTTAATTTCAATGTTGGTAAATATTTTAATAATCAATCACCAGGAAATGTTATGAAAAGGATTACTTTCTTATTAATCCTGATAACTGCCCAGGCATTCTATTCCCAGAGCAATGTTGATAAAGTTTCTTCTGAACTTGAAACAATTATCAAAATTAAGTTCGATAACTGGAAGATCAGTCCCGACCTAAGTGAGTTCAAAGCCGGAGAAATTCCTCCGTTCTCGGGGGACTTTGATGATTCACAGTGGCAGGATCTGTCCTTAGATAAATCTGTGTATCTCGATTCCTGCTGGATAAGAAAAGAAATTGTTCTGCCGGAGAAAATTCTCGGTAAACCTGTCTCAGGCACGGTAAAGTTTTATTTATCTGTCGATGATTTCGGTTATATGTATATAGATGGTGATTATAAAGGTAATTTTCCATGGAACGGGGAATTTGTTTTAACCGAAAATGCAAAGCCCGGAGACCGGTTCCTGATTGCCATACGTGCTGTGAATACCGGTGGTCCTCTCAGATTAATTAATGCTGAAATTGAATCCGAAAATACAGCGGCTGATAAAAATGAGATTGAGAATTTTATTTTAGGTATTAAAACCGGACAAAAGCTGCTTAGCTTTGATACATATCAGACAAATTCCAGGGTAAAGGTTGATCCGGGTATCGATAAATCTAAAATCAGCCGGGATGAGAAATTACTTTTAAATGAGCTGCTTCAGGAAAAGGTGCTTTTACTTAACATCAACGAATTGAAGAACGGGAATACCGGCAGTTTTATGTCCTCGCTCCTAAGTGTTAAAAATGAGCTCGCAGAGGTAAGAGATTTCAGTAAAAAGTTTACCCTCTATTTTACTTCAAATGCCCACATAGATGCTGCCTGGCTGTGGAGGGAAAAGGAAACTGTTGAAGTTGCAAAAAATACTTTTTCGTCGGTGCTTAAAATGATGGATGCTGTTCCTCATTTCACATATTCGCAGAGCTCTGCGGTATACTATGACTGGATGGAAACCATGTATCCCGATATTTTTACCGGCATAAAGAAAAGAGTTGATGATGGCAGGTGGGAAATTACCGGCGGTATGTGGATTGAACCAGACTGCAACCTGATCAGCGGCGAATCCTGGATGAGGCATCTTTTAATCGCAAAAAAATATTTCCGTACAAAATTCGGAAAAAATATAAAGCTTGGATGGAATCCGGATTCATTCGGATATAACTGGAATATGCCGATGTTTTACAACCAGGCAAGGATTGATGCCTTCATTACACAAAAGATAGGCTGGAATGATACAAATGTTTTTCCTTACAGGGTTTTCTGGTGGGAATCCCCTGACGGTTCCAGATTATTTACTTATTTCCCGTTTGACTATGTGAATGAAATAACCGAACCGCTCAGACTGGTAGACTGGCTCAGACAGTATGAGGCAAATACATCCTTTACAAACATGATGGTTCTTTTCGGTGTCGGTGATCATGGCGGCGGCCCTTCAATGGAAATGCTAGACAGGATTGAAAGACTGAAAAACGTGTTCATCTATCCTGAAATCGTTCATGGCACTGCTGAAAATTATATCAGCTGGCTGATGAGCCAGGATATTTCCGAAGTCCCTGTATGGAACGATGAACTTTACCTTGAATACCACCGCGGAACTTATACAACACAGGCTGAAAATAAAAAATATAACCGGTTAGGCGAGGTTCTTTTAACAAATACAGAGAAGTTTTCAACATTCGCTTCCTACCTTGGAAGACCGGTGGATAAGTATTCTCTCAAACAGAACTGGAAGAAAATATTATTTAACCAGTTCCATGATATTCTTCCCGGCTCCAGCATAAGGGAAGTATATGTTGATTCAAAAGAATCATATCATTCTGCTTTTACCGGTGCGGGAATTGAACTTGAAAAATCTCTTTCCGCAATTGCTAATAAGGTGAACACATCCGTGGTCAGCGGTACTCCCCTGATTGTATTTAATTCTTTAAATTGGGAAAGGAATGACCTGGTAAGACATAAACTTGCCGCCGGCGACCAGAACAGCTATTTGGTTTATGACATTAACGGCAGGGAAGTCCCTTCCTGCATATCTCCGGTTGACGATAATACAAATGAACTGCTGTTTGTAGCGGAAAAAGTTCCTGCTGCCGGTTATAAATTATTCAGCATTGCAGCTAACGGGAATATTGTGAAAGAACCTGCACCGCCGTATATGAATGTTATCGAAAACGAATTCTTCAGGGTAATTGTTGATAAGGAAACCGGCTGGCTGAAAAGTATATTAGATAAACAGAACCAGAAGGAAATATTGAAATCCGAAGGGAATATGCTGCAGCTTCTGGAGGATAGACCCTCTGCCTGGGATGCCTGGAACATCGGATTAACAGGAACTGAATACCCGTCGATGTTCAGAAAAGCGGAGCTCGTTGAACAAAATAAAGTGAGGAGTGTAATCAGGCTGTACCGTGATTATCTGAAGCCGGGAACATTGAAATCATTTCCAACGGAGACGTTCCCGTCCAGTTTCTTTACACAGGATATCATCCTTTATAAGAAGCTTAACAGGATCGATTTTAAAACAAATATCGACTGGTGGGAATCAAAAACGATGCTGAAAGTTCTTTTCCCTGTTGATGTTGCTGATACAAAAGCTACATATGAAATACCATACGGAAGCATTGAAAGATCCACCGGAAATTCAACGTCCTATGAGAAAGCTCAGCGTGAGGTGCCCGCTTTAAAATGGGTTGATCTCTCGGACGAAAATTATGGTGTAAGTCTGCTTAATAATTCAAAATACGGATTTGATATAAAAGGCAGTAATATCAGATTGTCCCTGCTGCGATCCCCCAAATGGCCGGATGAAACTGCGGATATGGGCAAACACAGCGTGGATTATGCACTTTATCCCCATACCGGTGATTGGAAAACCGCCGGAACTGTGTTAAAAGGTTATGAGTATAATTATCCACTTGTAAGTATTGAAACAGATATTCATGAAGGTCGACTCCCGTCAGAATTTTCATTTATTAAACTGGAACCGGAAAACCTAATCCTGACTACTGTGAAAATTGCTGATGATAATAACGACTGGATTTTGCAGTTCTATGAATCAGAAGGCCAGGCCACCACTGCAAGGATTACTCTGCCGTTCCGTCCGGTTAAGGCATATATTTCAAATTTCCTGGAAGAGGATCTGAAGGAAACCGAAATTAAGGATAATATGATTTCTGTTGACGTTAAAAAGAATTCCGTTGTAACTTTAAAAATTAAATTATAAATAATAGAGACAGTCAGATATGGATGATCTTATAAATAGAATTGCGTACTGTGTTGAAAGAGGGAAAGTAAATTTGGCAGCAAACTATCCTCCGGATCTTAAAGGTGAGGATGGCGCCGAAGAACTTACCCAAAAAGCAATTGATGGAGGTTTGTCTCCCTCTGATGTAATGAACCTTGGATTAGTAGCTGGAATGGAGAAGATCGGTATAAAGTTCAGGGACAACAAAGTTTTTGTTCCTGATGTACTGATTTCAGCAAAGGCGATGAACGCTGGGATGAAGCATATCAAACCCTTCTTCCTGTCCAACCAGCTTAAGCTGAAGGGGAAAATTGTGATAGGTACAGTATCCGGAGACCTGCATGATATAGGTAAAAATATCCTCGGTATGATACTTCAGGGAGGGGGCTGGGAAATTATAGATCTAGGTGTTGACCGGAATGCTGATAATTTTGCCGAAGCGGTACGAACCCATAAACCTGATGCGGTTGGATTAAGCGCACTGCTTACAACCACAATGCTTAACATGGAATCAATAATAAATGAGATAAGAAAGATAGATCCGGGGATTAAGATTATGGTCGGCGGTGCTCCGTTGAGCAGCGGTTTCGCTGATAAAATCGGTGCTGATCATTATTCACCTGATCCGCAGGGAGCGCTTGAATATCTTAAAAGTATCAGAAACTGAGCTACGGTGAACGGCGATACTCTTTTCACTTTTAATATACCTTTTAATGAGCTTGGGGTAAGTGCAGTCAAAGTTTTAAAATTTATAAAGCATGCCGATGCATCGCTGCATGATTACAGCAGCGGCTTTCTCAGTGAATTTATTGAAAGCTCGGAATCAATTGCAGAGGTTAAGGGAGGCTTTATATATATTGGCCACGGGCGCTTTACAATCTCAGGAGATCATTTTACAATAGACAATTCGAAATTCTTATCCCAGCGCATAATTACAGCTCGCTTAAGGAAA
>DJMM01000066.1 GCA_002435365.1 Ignavibacteriales bacterium UBA6490 | reverse complement strand
TTCAATGCCGTAATCTGCCTTGGTGCAGTAATAAGGGGTGAAACCCCCCATTTTGAGTATGTCTCTTCCGCTGCTGGCAATGGAATATTACAGGTATCTCTTAAATACAGTACACCTGTAATTTTTGGTGTTCTTACAACAGATACTATTGAACAGGCAGTTCATAGAGCAAGCACCAAAGCCCTGAATAAAGGAAATGACTTTGCACTGGCAGCAATTGAAATGGCTGAACTGTTCAGCAGGACCAAATGACGCTGTTCTCCAAGGGAAAGTATAATTTTCTTTTTCCTGCCGCTATTCTTCTTGCCGGATTTATTCTTTACCTGCCCTCAGTCAGAATTCCATTCCTTAATGATGAACTGGCATTCATTTCCAGAAACCAGGCAGATAGTTTTACCTCGCTTCTTGATCTGTTCTCCAGGAAAAGTTATGACGGTGATTATTACCGCCCGGTTGTAAATTTCATATCCGGAATTCTTTCATTTGCCGCAGGATATAACGCTGTATTTTACAGATTCTTTAATCTGCTGCTTCATTCGGTAAACGGACTTCTGGTATATTCTGCCGCTTCGCTTCTACTGGAAGGTAATAAAAGGAAAGAGTTAATCGCATTCTTCGGGGCTCTGCTTTTTATTTCTTCCCCGATAAATGATTATGCTGTAATATGGCATACCGATCTCTTTGACAGGATAATGATGTTTTTCTATCTGCTTTCATTGATATGGTTTATAAGAGCAGGCTCGTGGGGATACCTGTCGCTTATTTTCTTTCTCCTCTCTGCATTATCAAAAGAGATGGCTTTCAGCCTGCCATTTATAATTTTAATGCTATCTGTTTCCATTAATGGAAGGGAGCAGCTAACAAAAGCTGTTAAGGATTTCCTTCCTTATTTTATCCTTTTAATAATTTTACTTGTTTTCCGCTGGCTTTCATTTGACAATAATATCTTCGCACTGAAGGATGCACATTCGGCAGGCACTCCTGCAGATGTTATAAAAAACGTTATCTTTTTTACGGGTATGCTTATATTTCCATTCTTTCTGAGGGAAATTCAGGAACTTATAAAATCCAATCTGCTTGTCTTTTTGGTTTCCGGAGGCATTCTTATTTTATCTGCCTTTTATTATATCCTCAGAAAAAAGAGAAAAGATTTTTTCCTGATACTGATGATCTTCTTTATTCTGATAACGATACTACCTGCATCAAGACTATTAATGCGCTGGTATCTGTATCTTCCATCAGCGGGATTCGCATTACTTTTATCATATCTGATGCTGAATGGATGGCCGGATATAAGGAAGGGCATACTTTCTGTCCTGATTGTCTTTGTTATTTATTATTCTTATACAATTCACCGGGAAACGCGGTGGATCGAGGTTGCCGGGATGGGAAGAAATGCGGTCGTGAATCTAAAAGAACAGATAACCGGGACTGACAAAAACGAGCTCATATTTTTAACAGTACCGGCCAAGGTTGATGATATTCCTTTGTTTCAGCTCGGTTTCGATCATCATTTAAGGATTATGCTTGGAATTGATAACAAAATAAGCGTTCTCTCAAAAAGCTACCTGGAAAGCCCCTCAGCCTTAATTGAAACAAACATTTCGCCTGGCGACATAATGTTAAGTCAGACAGGTGATAATTATTTTATGCTTTCGGATATTGGAAAAAATATTAAATTTAGCGATACTGATATTAATAATAATAAACTTAAAAATATCCATTTTATAAATAACAAGGAGCCGTATAAGACACTTTTTACTTTTTCTGAAGGAAAATTCCAAATCATAAAGGAATAATAAATGAAAATTACGGCTTTATCTGTTACGCTTTTTCTCGCTTTATCCGGTTCCCTGAATGCCCAGATAAGCAACTGGAATAATCATACCGACATGAAGAATGTACGTTCGGCAGCCCTGTCATCTGACGGAATATGGGCAGCAACCACCGGCGGAGCGTTCGTTTATAATATACAGGGAAGCGAATACAAGACCTATCATAAAGTTGATGGATTTTCAGGATCATCGCTGACCTCTGCGGCAGTAGATACAAAAGGAAGGATATGGTTTGGCAGCAGTACCGGCACAATTGACATTGTTGATCCTGTTTCTAACTCAGTAATGCCGATCCTTGATATTTATAATTCCGCGATACAGCAGAAAGGAATCAATGATTTCATCATCTCGGGAGATTCTATTTTAATTGCAACCGATTTCGGAATTTCGGTTATCAATGCCAACGACCTCCTTTTTATAGATACCTATTCCCATTTCGGATCTCTAAGTTCAAATATAAAAGTAAAAAGCATTTACAAAGGGAGTCTTATTTATGCAGGTCTTGAAAATGCGATGGCCGTTCAGAAGCCCGGGGCACCTAATTTATCATCACCGGAAGCGTGGAATGTTTATCCCGTAATCTACAACGGTACAAACAGAAAAATAAATTACATTACCGGATTCAATGACAGTATCCTGGCTGCCACTGAGTACGGCATTTTTATATTCAACGGTTCATCATTTATACCATATATAAACGAACTTCTTTCGGTGAATATCAGCAGGATGAATGTTTTTAACGGAGTGCTGTACATCAGTTCAGGTACAAAACTTTTCAGTTACAATGGCCAGCTTACTGAAGTAATTAACCTGGAAAAAAATATTACTGATATTACATTATCTTCTGCAGGATTATATTTATCAACTGAGGATGGCATCCTGGAGATTAATAATGGTCAGGTATCCCTGCAGATCAAGCCCAATGCGCCGTATACAAATCTTTTTTCCTCGCTTACTGTTGATTCAGATGGAAGTCTCTGGTCTGCAAGCGGACGCGATGTAACCGGCAGGGGTTTTTACAAGCTGCAGAATGATAAATGGACAAACTATAATTTTGCCGGCTATCCGGCTATCAGGACAGATGCGTATTATAACGCATACAGTATAGGAGATGAAGTTTATTTAGGAAGCTGGGGAACGGGATTCCTGAAAATTAAAAACGGTGAATTCTACCAGTTTAATGCTGCCAATACTCCGATGGAAGGTATTTCTGAAAATCCGGACTTCCTTGTTATAGGTGGTTTGTCAAAAGATTCCAGGAATAATCTGTGGGTTTTAAATTATGGTTCTGTTACTGCGGAATATTTAAGTCTGCTGACACCGGACAGCACCTGGTATAATTTTAAGGTTCCGGCTATGCAGAACCAGTATACAACGGAGAATTTTGGCCTGGTTGTGGATCAGCAGGACACAAAATGGTTCTTTTCAAAAAGCTCAAACAGACCGGGATTGTTTTATTTCAATGAAAACAATACGTATAATACTACCGGGGACGATAAATCAGGTTACATTACTGAGGGACTTAATTCCGGTATCCTATCTCTTGCTGTTGACAAACGGGGAGATATCTGGATTGGTACCGGTTTGGGAGTAAATGTTATTACAAATGCATCGTCAGCTTTATCTTCCAATGCACAATTCAGGATCACCTCAATATTTTCGTTAAGGCAGCAGTCTATAAACTGCATTGCGGTAGATGCGCTTAACCAGAAATGGATCGGTACAAACCAGGGTTTGCTGCTTGTAAATTCCGATGGTTCGGCATTGCTTGAATCATATAACGTCAGGAACAGTCCGCTGCTGGCAGATGAAATCAGAAGTCTTGTCGTTGATGAAAAAACCGGTATAGTTTATGCAGGCACCGATGCAGGTTTAACATCTTTCGAAACTTCTGCCAAAAAGCCTGTAGAAACTTTCGGCGAGCTTTCAGTGTATCCGAATCCCCTGGTTCTCGGAAAAGGAAAAGTACTTGTTACTGTCGATGGATTGGTTAAGGACAGCGAGATAAAAATTATTAGTATTAGCGGAAAAGTTATAAATCAGTTCTCATCCCCCGGCGGAAGAGTTGCTTACTGGGATGGAAAGACAATCGACGGTGAATATGTAAACAGCGGCATATATTACATTGTCGCGTCTGATAATGAAGGGAATAATGTTAAATCTGCAAAAATTGCAGTACTAAGGGAATGATAGATCTTTCAAATATATCTCTCCAGTTCGGCGGTAAATATTTATTCCGCAGCATAAACTTCAAAATTTCTTTTGGGGACAGGATCTCTCTTGTCGGCGCTAACGGTACCGGAAAATCTTCATTACTTAAAATAATAAATGGTGAGCTTCCCCCGGAAGAAGGCAAGGTTCAGAAGCAGAAAAAAATCGGCATCGGCTATCTTCCCCAGGAACAGATTACACACAGCAATACCAGGCTTATTGATGAAGCAAAATCTGCTTTAACCGATATAACGGAATTGAAAAACCAGGAAGAGGAAATTACTGAACTTCTCGGAAACTGCTCTTCTGACCAGGAAAGGGATGAACTGATTCATCAGCTGGGGGATATTCACCACCGGTATGAACAGCTGGATTATTATGCCTCACAGTCCAGGGTTGAGAAAATCCTTACAGGGCTTGGATTTAAAGAGAGTGATTTCAACCGTTTGACTAATGAATTCTCAGGCGGCTGGCAGATGAGGATAGCTTTGTCAAAAATTCTCATAAGACAAAATGATCTTCTGCTTCTCGATGAACCTACAAATCATCTCGATATCGAATCTCTTGAATGGCTTATAAGCTACCTTAAAGGTTTTGAGGGTGCACTGCTCATAGTTTCTCACGACAAGCATTTTATAAATGCTGTAACCAACCGGACGCTGGAAATATACCTCGGTAAATTCTATACCTATAACGGTAGTTATGATGATTATCTCAGGTATAAAAAAGAACGTGATGAGCTTGCCGTTAATCAGATGCTGCAGCAGCAGAAAAAAATCAAAGAAACAGAACGGTTTATTGAAAGGTTCAGGTATAAGGCTACTAAAGCAAGGCAGGTTCAAAGCAGGATAAAACAGCTTGAAAAAATTGAANNATATAAACATCAGGTTCCCCGATACCGTGCAGAGCGGTATTGTGCCGGTAAGATTGAATAATGTTTCAAAGTCCTACGGTGAGAAGGAAATATTCAGGAATATTGATTTTGAATTAACCCGCGGGGAAAAAATTGCATTCGTTGGTCCTAACGGAGCCGGAAAAACTACACTCGCAAAAATCATTGCAGGAATTATCCCGTTCAGCGGGGAGCGAATTCCAGGTCATAATACAATGATAAGCTACTATGCACAGGATATCGCAGACGAGCTTGAACCTGATCTGGATATAATTGAGTCGGTTGAAGGTATAAATGAAGAAATGACAGTGGGACAGCTGAGAAGCCTGTTGGGATCTTTCCTTTTCAGCGGTGATGATGTTTTCAAAAAAGCGGGAATTTTATCGGGCGGTGAAAAGAGCCGGGTGGCTCTGGCAAAAATTCTGCTTCAGAAATCAAACCTGCTAATTCTTGATGAACCTACAAATCATCTTGATATTTCTTCAAAGGATGTATTGCAGAAAGCTTTGATTAATTATAAAGGCACCCTTATACTTGTCTCCCACGATGTTGATTTTCTGCAGCCGGTAATTACAAAGGTAGTGGAAATCAAGGAAGGCCGCTTTCGCATTTTTTACGGCGGAATTGACTACTACCTGAGTAAAAGAGAAGAGGCGGAAGATAAGGCTTCCATGCAGGAAAATACAGGATCTGCAGTTTCAAAAAAAGAGCAGAAACGGACCGAGGCAGAAAAAAGACAGAAAAAGTATGCTGCTACCAAAAAACTTACCGAAGACGTTGCATCACTCGAGGCTGAAATTGATAAACTGGAAGAAAGATTTGATGAGCTTACTGCAATCCTTAATAACCCGGAAACTTATGCCAGGGGTGATGAAGTAAGGGAAAAAACCGGTGAGATAAAAATGGTGAAAGCCACGCTGGAAGAAAAAATATCTTTATGGACATTTCTTTCCGAACAACTGGCCGATATAGAAAAAAAATATTCCTAAACCGATATCCCCAGAAATTCTTCCGCTAAAGGAATGCCGCCGTATAATGCTGCATCATCCCCCAGCTTTGTCGATACCATTTTTAATCCTTTTGCGGAAGGTTTAAGAACATTTTCCCTGAATGTTTCTTTGATCCTTGGGATCATAAAATGATCAAGCGCCTCTATTAAGCCGCCTCCAAGCACAATGAGATCAAGATTAAGCAGGTTGGTAATATCAGACAAAACATACCCGATCGTTTCACAGGCCTCGTTTAATCGATTAATGACCAATTTATCCCCTTTATCCACTGCAGCTGCAAGAGCCCTGCTCTTTACAGGTCTGCCCGGACCAATCATCTTCCTTAATGAACTCTTTTTACCGGATTTAAGATCCTTTAATATATTCTTTACAATTGCACTCCTGCTGGCAAGTGTTTCAAAACAACCTCTCTTCCCGCACCCGCATAAAGGACCTCCATCCATAACACGCATGTGCCCTATTTCTCCCGCTGCATAATTTGCACCCCTGAATAGCTTCCCATCAAAAATAAGCGCGCCTCCTATGCCGGTACCGATAAAAACCACAAGCATATCACGCGCACTCCTGCCGACACCAAAATGCCTGATGCCCAATGCACCAAGATTAACATCATTTTCAAGAATTACCGGGTATGAGATATATTTCCCCAGCTTGTCAACCAAATTCAGGTTCCTTATTCCAAGATTCGGAGCAACACTTATGCTTCCGGTATATGGATTAACTGAACCGGGAATACCAATGCAAACGGCTTTTACATCATCTTCATTCAGTCCCGAAAGATGTATGGTCTCATCTATGATTGATGCAAGGGTTTTTATGTAGGAATTTTGAGATGCGCTGTTAACAGTATTCCGCTTAATTCTTGAAATAATACCTTCCCCTGAGTTTATGGCTGCAGATAAAATTTTTGTTCCGCCCATATCTATGCTGATGATAAAACTCCGGTTCAATTATGTATCTCCTTATTATTTATGGGAAAAGTTAAACAGATTAGTCCGCTTTTGCAAGAATATAAACAGCCGGGTTTTGTATATATAGGCTGCAATACATAATTTTGGAACGATGGTAAGAATTCAACCTTTGAAAAAATTTGGTCAGAATTATCTTTCTGACAAGAATATCCTCAGAAAAATTGCTGATGAGATATCTCCCCTGCCTGGCGATAACCTCCTGGAAATCGGACCCGGCACCGGCTCACTAACAGAGCTGATGTACGGAAAATCCAAAATTTTTACCGCGGTGGAGATCGATACGAGGGTAATTGAAGATCTGAAGCAACGATTTCCAGGTATAAATATAATCCTGGGCGATTTTTTAAAAATCGAACTTCCTCCCCTTATCGGTTCCGGGAATGAAAAACTGCGTATAGTTGGAAATATTCCATATAATATCACCTCACCCGTTATTTTCAGAATCATCAGGTACAGCGGTCTGATAACTGATGCAGTTCTGCTTGTGCAGCATGAGGTTGCACAAAGAATGTCGGCAAGCAAAGGATCCAAAGATTACAGCATCCTGTCTGTCCTGCTTAAATATTTCGCAGAGGTTAAATACTGTTTTAAGGTCAGTCCGAATGTATTTTATCCCCGTCCCAAAGTTTCTTCCGCTTTGGTACACATTTTTATTAAGAAAGATTTTACCGAATCCGATGCAGTATTCATCAAAACCGTGAAAGCTGCATTCGGAAACAGAAGAAAAACCTTAAAAAATTCGCTCGGCAATAGTATATTTGCAGACATAAATTTTCATGATTCCGGTGTCGACCTGAACAAGCGGGCTGAACAACTCGACCTTGACGATTTTATTAAGCTCTCCGATTATGTCCGTTCGGTTTCCGGATCTTCATAAAACAAGAATTATTAATGGAACTGATAAAAACATTTATTAAAAAACTTAAGTCGTTCGATCTGGTTGTAATTATCTTTTTAATACTTCTCAGTATCATTAATATTATATTTTACAAAGATGTGCCACAGTGGAAGCTGTTTGTGCTGCTGAACCTGCTCATCATTTTTTTCTCTTTTGCATTGGCCTGGACTGAAGACAGGTGGAATAACTCTCTCACCAGAATTACTCACTATTGGTATATTGCGCCGCTGATCCTGTTTACATTTAAAGAGATCCATTTTATGATCCAGCCGATCCGGAAGGAGGATTTCGATTACCTGTTCATTGAAATCGACAGATGGATTTTCGGTACCGATCCCACACATTTCATTTATGGCATCGCCACCCCTGTTCTTACTGAAATACTGCAGATAGTTTATGGTCTGTTTTACCTGCTGCCGATAATTCTGGCATTGCGCCTGTTACGGGATAAAAGATTTCTGGCCATAGATTATGCAGTTTTTGCGGTGGTTTATGGTTTTTACCTTAGCTACCTGGGTTACTTTGCTCTCCCCGGGGTTGGACCGAGATTTACACTGCACGATTTCAGCATGATAGATACCGAACTTCCGGGATTGTTTCTGACAAAATACCTGAGGGAATTAACAAATATCGGTGAATCGATTCCAACCGGTACGGCAAACCCTGTAAATGTGGTGCAAAGAGATATTTTCCCAAGCGGACATACTATGATAACTTTAATTGTAATGTACCTCTCTGTAAAATTCAGAAGCAGGATAAAATATTTTCTGCTGCCGGTGGGAACACTGCTGATTATATCAACAGTTTACCTGAGATATCATTATGTAATTGACCTTGTGGGCGGCTTCCTGTTTGCAGTTTTTTCTCTGTGGAGCGGAAAGTTTATTTTTAACTGGTGGCAGAGGAAGCTTGGAAAAGAAGACATTGATTTCAGCAGGATATGAACGATAAGAAAACCAAAGTTAAAAAGATGTTCGATTCTATTGCATTCAGGTATGACCTGCTGAATCACCTGCTGAGCTTTGGATTTGATTTTTACTGGCGCAGAAAAGCACTTAAACTTACCGGCATAAATAAGGATACCGTGCTGCTGGATGTGGCATGCGGAACGGGCGATGTGGCAATTGCTGCCAGGAAATTCGGAGCACCTGTAATTTACGGTGCTGATTTCTCCTATAATATGCTGGAACTGTTTGAGAAAAAAAGTCCGTGGATTAAAGGAAAATGCGTCCAGATGGCTGCAGAGTTCCTTCCCGTTAAGGATAATTCAGTATCAAATATTACTGTGGCTTTCGGAGTAAGAAATTTTTACGATATCCAGAAAGGATTTGATTCGTTTTACCGGGTGCTCACCAAAAACGGGAAAGCTACTATTATCGAGTTCAGGCTTCCTTCAAATTTCTTTTTTAAAATGCTCTACAGGTTCTACTTTAAAAAGATACTTCCCTTCGTGGGCGGAATTATTTCAAAAAATAAGGAAGCCTATAAATACCTGCCGGATTCTGTTGAAGAATTTGATGAAAAGACAGACATCCCTTCATTGCTTCAGAATTCCGGGTTTACAAATATCAGCCGCTTCAGCCTTACTTTTGGAATAGTACAGGTAGTTATAGCACAGAAATAAAATCAGAAAAGCCGCCGCGGGTCAGATCTTCTGTTTTTTATATAATCACTTTTTTATCTCAATAATATGATTAACTTTCCGGCTCGATTTTTTAGATTTAATCTGATTTTGACTTTATGATAAACAATTTTCCTATTGAGAGCAGTATGGATAACGATGATTTTGTCAAGGTGATGGAATCAGGCATTCATGGCAAAGGACTTTTTGCATCAGCTAATATCCGCCGCGGCAGGAATATTATGGTAATATCAGGCGAAGTGATCGATGAGAATGAATGCGTAAGGAGAGAAGATGAAGAAAACAATGTATACATTTTCTGGAACGAAAATTATTATATCGATACCGCCAATACCGAAAAGATCAGGTATATCAACCATAACTGCAATTCTAACTGCGAAGTAACCCACCGTGATGAATTCACACTGTTTCTTACTGCATTGAACGATATAAAAGCCGGTGATGAACTTACTATAGATTACGGTTATGATGAGATATACGACTATTGTAAATGCAGCAGATGCGGGAATGAAAACGTTGTACCTGTTTCTGAGGAAATTCAGAAATTATCGGCCTGACAATTTTACCGGCCTTAATTAAGAACCTTTAATCCTGTCCCTAAACTAAATTCAATTCTTCCTTTTTCTTTTCAGCGAGACGCGCATTCTTCCTGGCCATATCGGTAAGATATTTTTTTCTTATCCTGATATTTTCCGGGGTCACTTCAACAAATTCATCTTCGGTGATCCATTCAATAGCCTGTTCGAGTGTGTGAATTGTTGCGGGTTCAAGCCTGATAGCCTCATCCGCACCTG
The DNA here is from genome assembly GCA_002435365.1 of Ignavibacteriales bacterium UBA6490. Classification (GTDB taxonomy): domain Bacteria; phylum Bacteroidota; class Ignavibacteria; order Ignavibacteriales; family Ignavibacteriaceae; genus UBA6490. The sequence goes on along the minus strand of DJMM01000066.1, from coordinate 3,377 downwards.
AAGCGCGCATATTTGTAAGCTGCTTTGTCTTTGTAACATTTACAAACATATCATTACTGCGCGAATTTTCACCTACAACCATACCTTCATATACTTTAGTACCCGGATCAATAAAGAAGACCGAACGTTCCTGAAGCTTGAACATTGCATACGCGGAAGCAGTACCGCCTTCCATAGCAACCAATGCACCCCGCTGGCGGTGTGTTATTTCACCTTTGAAAGGCTCATAGCCATGAAAATTGTGATGCAGGATGCCGCTGCCCCTGGTATCTGTAAGAAATTCAGCGCGGTACCCCAGCAAGCCTCTTGAAGGAACAATAAATTCAATCCTGGTATTCTGATTGAATGTTATCATATTCTTCATCTCAGCTTTCCGCTTGCCAAGCTTTTCAATAACAATACCGGTAAATTCTTCAGGCACATCGATAATAACATGTTCAACAGGCTCACTTAATACATCAAGGATCTTTTTCATAATAACCTGGGGCTTGCTTAACTGCAGTTCATAGCCTTCACGACGCATATTTTCTACCAGTATGGCAAGATGAAGCTCTCCCCTTCCGCTTACTTTAAAGCTGTCGGGACTATCAGTCATTTCAACAGTAAGACTTACATTTGACTTTAATTCCCTCGATAATCTCTCGCTTATATTCCTGGTAGTAACATATTTCCCTTCCAGGCCTGCAAAAGGTGAATTATTGACCATAAAGTTCATAGTAATAGTGGGCTCATCGATTGCTACAAACGGAAGCGGTTCTGCTTTTTCAGGAGATGCAATAGTATCGCCGATATCCACATCTTCGAGACCTGCAATTCCGCCGATATCTCCTGCAGAAATCTCATCAGCATCCACTCTTTTTATATTTTCAAAAACGTACAGCTTTGTAATTTTGGCATTAACCCTTTCACCTTCACGGGTGATGAGAACAATATTATCGCCTGTCCTTAACACACCTGAATGGACTCTTCCTATTCCAATCCTGCCGAGATAATCATTATAATCGATAGCAGAGATTAGCATCCGGAATGGTTCATTCATTTCAGTTTTTGGTGCCGGAACTTTATTTACAACAATTTCAAAAAGCGGCTGGAGATTATCATTTTCTTCTTCGAGGGTTAATTTTGCAATGCCCTGTTTTGCAACTGCATATACGTAAGGAAAATCGAGCTGATCATCGGATGCGCCGAGGGAAACAAATAAATCAAATACTTCATTCAGTACGACATCTGGACGGGCATCCTTCCGGTCTATTTTATTTATTACCACGATTGGTTTTAATCCCAGGTCCAGCGATTTTTTCAATACAAACTTTGTCTGCGGCAGCGGACCTTCAGCAGCATCAACCAGAAGAAGAACACCGTCAACCATTTTTAAGGTACGCTCAACTTCACCACCAAAATCAGCATGACCGGGAGTATCGATAATATTTATTTTAATCCCCTTATATAAAACACTAAGATTCTTCGCCAGGATTGTAATTCCCCTCTCCTTCTCGAGGGCATTGGAATCCATTATTCTTTTTTCTACCTGCTGGTTTTCCCTGAATGCTCCGGTTTGTTTAAGCATATGGTCAACAAGTGTGGTTTTACCATGATCAACGTGGGCAATAATTGCAATATTCCTGATATCTTTTCTTCTGTTCAAAACAATCATCCTGTAAAAAATTTTAGCTTTAAATATACCTATATATTAAGGTATAAACAATGAACAAAGTTGTCTGCATTGGGAAAATCTGGATAGTATGGTCATGATTGGATACCTAACCCCAGTCTAACCCGGGTCTGATCCGATTCTAACCTGATTCTAATCCGATTTTTTTCGAAATAGTCTCAAATTGAATACAGGCCGGTTTGAGATTAAATTTACTTTTCTTGCACAATCCGATGGCAAAAAATCATTTTACCGGAATATATTAAAGAGGATTTTTTAAGTTTTTAAGATTCAATAAAATGGAGATGCCTTATAACCGGAAATGAAGCAAATTCAATTGCAAACAGGTTAAAAGACCGGGTGGCCATATAAGACAATTTTACTTCAAAAACTCTAAAAGCTGCTGATGTATCTTCCCGTTAGTGGCGCATACTTTCGGAGAAAATATGTTCATCCTGTTTCCCTTAAAATCCGTAACCATTCCCCCCGCTTCTTCAATGAGCAGAATGCCTGCACACATATCCCACGGCTGCAGATTTATTTCCCAGAATCCGTCAAAAATTCCGTTGGCAACATAGCAAAGATCCAATGCAGCGGAACCGAGTCTTCTTACTGCCCTGGAAGCTTTTACCAATTCCACAAATTTATCCAAAGCACCGTCAGGATTATCTGAAATATTGTATGGAAAGCCGGTTACCAGGAAACTTTGGCTGAGCATGTTGTTTTCGTTAACGCTGATTTTTTTACTATTGGCGAATGCACCTCCACCCTTTTCAGCCGTGAACATCACATCATTCATAACGTCATAAACGACACCGCAGATTGTTTCGCCGTTTTTCTGCAAACCGATGGTTACTGCGAAAATCGGAAGACCGTGGGCAAAATTAGTTGTCCCGTCAAGCGGATCGATAACCCACAGATATTCGGAATTATTATTCAGCTCGCCGCTTTCCTCGGCAAGGATATTATGAGAGGGGTATTTTTTTTTAATAAAGTCGGTTATTGCAAGTTCCGAAGCTTTGTCGATCTGTGTTACAAGGTTTTTATCATTCTGTTTTTTCAGTTCAATTTCAATTCGTGAGCCGAAGCCCTCCCTTACAATTTTTCCCGCTTCAAGAGAAATATTGATAATATCATTTAGCATTTTTGAAATCTGAGTTATAATTATTCATTTTGATTTATCAGAAAACTTAAATAAAATAATCCCTCTTTCAAAATCCGGAAACACTCATTAAAAAATACCCCGGCTGGTATGCCAGGGTAATTCATACTTTGAAATGTAGAAATAAATATACCCTGATACTGCTGGTACTGGGAATTATTGCTTTCTTTTATGATAGTATTATCTAAAATCTCAACTTCATATCCGCTGCCTGATGCATTGATTCCATTATGCAGAGGATCAATAATATGATTGCTGTATATTTTGGGCTGAGTTATAGATTAAATCCCTTCGGTGCAGTCCTGAATGCGGGAATTCTGAATGGTTACATTTGCAGAGTTCAGACACTGAATGTCCGAGGCATAAGTTACCTTTACATAATTTAGAATTGAGTTTGATGAGGATGAACCGTCAAATCTAATTGAGCCCCAGGTACCTGTGCTTCCGCCTCTGGTAAATATGATGGAATCCATCGCTGTACCCTGGGCATTCAGGGTACCTTTAACACTTAAAGGAAGAGAATTGTAGAAATTAAGTTCTGCTCCTTCCTTAATAACGAATAAA
>DJMM01000036.1 GCA_002435365.1 Ignavibacteriales bacterium UBA6490 | reverse complement strand
ATAAGCTGCCGGTTTATTAAACAGGAAAAAAAGGTAAGTTCTTTCAGCAATAAACGGGAATGCCGTAAAAAGCAGTGTGCCGGCAATGGAGAACGGTTTTTTAAGCAGGGTTGCGGTATCCAGGTTTCCGTTCCAGTAGATCATATAGTTCAGACAGGCAAAGACTGCAGTAAAAAGGATCATTGCAATGGAAGCTGAAAGGAGGGTTTTCATCTTCACGGTGCTGACCTCCCCAATGTCAGCCCCGCAAAGACTTTTTGTCTGCCATACGGCAGCAAACTTTTTATACAGACCGGCTCCCCCAATGGCCGGTCCATATAAACGGAAAGAATTATTTCCGCACTTCAAAGTTAAGTAAAAATAAATAAATAAAGCAATAAAAGGGAAATGAATTCCGGTCTGCTTTGAAAATGCCGACAGCAGGAAAAACAGCACAACAGCCGGAAAAAACAGTACCGCGCTTATCTTATTGTTTAAATAACATACAAGTACAAGCAGTGCCGCGGCATAAAAAAGGATCATCAGCAGCTCGGTTGCATTGTTCAGATGAAGCAGGTACAGCATTATATCCGGGTGCACCGAAAAGAGCAGAACTGCCAGCATTACCGGTAAAGGTGAAGTATCTTTTTTAAGGAACAGGGCGATCTCATAAACAAGGTGAAAGAGCAGTGCAGCAAGTAAAAGATGAAGTGCAAGTGAAAACATTTTCATAAGGAACGGGTTTCCGCCTGAAATGCTGTACGAAGCCTTAAAGAAAAACCAGAAAACCGGTCTCACATCCAGGAAAAATATTTCGCTGCCCGCTGCCGTCATCTGATTACCCGATAACCTGGCAATAAGGTAAAAATCATCCGATGAATAATCCGGGAAACGGATTATACAGTACAGATAATAAGCGAAATTGAATAACAGCAGAAATAAGAGATATGCTTTTTTAGAACTCCCGTATTCTGCCCAAAACCAATGGCGGTCTGCGATTTTTTTTCCCCGCCTCCTGCTAAACACTGCGACTTCCCCAGAAATTTTATGTTTATAGGAACGAACTTAAAAAAAATTATTTTTACTAACAAATTATTTTTTTACACAGATATATTTTTTTTCAGCCGGTGCCCGGATATAAAAAAAGGACAGTCCGGAGTAATATTAATAGTAGATACGCGGCACTGCCCTTTGAAAAAATTAAAATCCTGAAGGATTATTTCTTAAGTTCCTTTTCTGTTTCGTACATCTGGAAGAAGATATTGCAGATTTTTCTTACCTGCTCGTTCTTATCATATTCAATAGCCCGCTGCACTGCAAATATTCCTCTCTCATCGCCGATCTTATACAGCGACAGGGCAGCCATTATTCTTGCTTCCGGACTCTCATCGCTTTTAAGAATATTCATCAATGGTATAACTGCTTTCTGGGACTTCCGTTCGCCCAAATAATAAGCAGCGCTGACTTTAAGACCGAGATTATCATGGCTTACGCCGGCAAGATAATTCAATATGATATCTTCCTGCGTAATTCTCGATGTAACTTTTATGGAATCCTGAGCAAAACTCAGCTCAGAACAGAATAACAGCAGTATAAGAACTGCGGGAAATTTATATTTCAGCATATCAACTCCGGAATTATTGTTATCTATATTTAATTAATTTCTGATCAAAAACGGCTGAAGTTTATCTACCAATAACCCGCTTCTCCCCGCAGATGCAAATAAACATAATTACCTTGTAAGTTTATTCAATGGTAATTTAGCAATTTTTTTTATTAATTACATTGAGTCCTGTTATACCGGTGCCGGTTTTTTAACAATAGTGTCTTTTTAGATAAAAATCTTATTAAGTCCCGGATAAATTATTAAAATATTATACTAGTTAGCAGCATCCAGCGGCGGTTTTGCCAGGAAATATCCGAAACTGAGAGTGAAAAACAGATATACGAAAATAATCAGTCCGCCCAATGAATTGAGCACTCCTGAGATAACAGCTATGGATGATACAACAGCACCTATCAGGTCATATACAAATAATGCCAGAATAATTGCTTTCCTGGCATCCGATTCCAGGGCGTTTTTGGCAAACCAGCAGAGAAATAAATTTCCGAACAGTGCAGCGCCGTATTCCCTTCCGGTAAATTCACCCCCTGCATTCAGCTCTGCCCCGAATATTGAGAGCAGCCAGGCCGGTGCTGCAAGAAACAGAATCCCGAATACAAGACATACAACTGCCTTGATGACCATCAGGTTTTTGAAGCTCATAATTTTATCCTTTCAGATAATTAATGTATAATAACAGGGTGTTATAGGATCCGGTATTCACAATTCTGCTTCGGTAGAGTTTTGCGGAAAGGTTTTCAACGGTTAACAGTAATCAGATTCTTACTCTATCGGAGTAGAGAAAAATCACTTAATAAATTTAAAAATAAACTGCTGTGATTGTCAAGAAATATCGGTTGCCGAATAGCAATTATAAAAGCCCGGTAAGGGTTACCGGGCATCCGAAATCTGAAAAAGAATGATATATCTTTAAGGTGCAGTTGGCTCAATAACTTCGTATTGATGCGTCAGAGTTTTTATTACAATGTCATTTTTGTCGAGAGCTTCAACACCAAAACCATAATCTCCAACAGGAACCGGGTCAAAGATAACCTGATAATATCTTTGCCCTTTAACTGAAGGCAAATAAACTTGATCTATTCGCACCGTACCGTTTGATAGGCGATAATAAACACAATATTTAGCTGCGCGGCCGCCAGCACTTGCAAACATCACTTGGACCTGATTCCAATAGGTGTAAAGACCAACTGACATAGAAAACTTCTCCAGGGTTATTCCTTCCGCGCTGGGCTGCACCGGGGTCTCTGATTGGCACCCTGCAATTAAAAGAAAGAGAGCCAAAAAAGATGCAAGAACAATAAATTTTTTCATGATAATTCTCCTTTGATTTGTGTGTTAATGATTTCTGATTTTTTGACTGAGCTAATTTTGTTTTCAAATTGTTAATATGAGACTGTATAATTTTTTGATAAACTTTTTATTATGTTTCCTTTTTTGTCAATAACCTCAACTGTAACGATATAACTTCCCACCGGGACACCGCCATTGTTAACACCGTAAAATTGTTTTCCATATTCCACTGTACCACGGATATTCTGAACAAAGCCTCCCTCAATAATAGGATTTTGAGCAGGCGGGTCGTCAGTATAATAAACGTGATATTCTTTTGCATGGTTTCCCGCACCTCCCCAGTGCACCTGAATCTGAGACGGGTAATCATAAGCACCCACTGTCATCCANNAACAGTGCAAAAAAGGAGGCAAGTACAATTAATTTTTTCATGTTAATTTTCCTTTGATTTGTGTAATTAGGCTTTGTTTAATTAATTAATGAATCATTGTTTTTTATTAAATCATTTTCGTCTGAACTGATTATTTCGTAAAACTCAAACAGGTATTCTTTGGGGATGAAGTTTTTTATTCCCATTCTTTCAGCCTTTGCACGCAAGGGCCCGTCCTCAAAACTTGATAAAACTGCTATACGGGCTTCCGGAAACTCCTTCAGCAGCTTTCCTGCTGCAGTAAAACCGTTTATCTTCTTCATCTGGAGGTCAATTACCACCAGGCCGGGTCTGTAATTCTCATAATCTTCGTTGAGGTAAAGTGCATCGATCAGTTCAATACATTGGTCATTATGAGCATTTATCATGGCCTTCAGGTAGTTCCGGAAATTTTTATCTTCATCGACTATCATTATTTTCATCTATACTGCTTTCAGAATATTGTGTTATCTTCACTCAAAAAATAGAGAGATGCGGGAGCAGATGAATCAGCGTGAACACACTGTTTTCAGTGCGTCAACGCACTGTTTTCATTAGCAAAACCGTATTTCTTGATTTTTATTAACAGAAAACAGAACAGTTATTCCTCTTGCAGCAGAGATATTAAAGAGAATGGTTGTAAGCTATGAGGAGTATTAAAGGAAAAAGAATAAGCCGGATTATCTGACCGGCTTATTCTTTTATTAGCGTTATTTTTAATCACATCAATTTTACTAGGGATTATTCGGGAATATTTATGATAGCTGTTCCCGTGGCGATTTTTGTACCAGTTGAATTGTAAGCTTCAATTCTGAATTTGACCGCCGGGTCTTCATTTAGATCAGGTGTATAAAAAGTATAGTAATTGTTCTCAGGAGTACCGAAGCCTAATGAAACGTTTTCATCATAAAGACTTAACCAATATACCCAGTAATAAGCAGCACCCGGAAACGCATCCCAGCTGACCACCAAATTAGTGCCCACAGGTGAAGCCGCTTGAAAATCACACCCTATGCCAGTTACTGTACCAATAGATGGTTGATAAGGTATTACTTTATTTGCTACAGCTACTATATTATATGGGGCATTACTGTTGTATGCGTATACTGTAACAGTGATAAAGTCTTCCGCTGTCCCTGTTCTTGAAAAATCACCATATAAATTTGAACCAGGGTTTGATGATGGATTAGTAAAATTTGGAGCTTCAGGAATATAATGGAAGGCGTCATCCCATGACTTATAGATGGAGTATACGTAGTATGCAGCTGGAGGATCAGATATTTGAACATGATAATCTACTATACCTGATTCGTCTCCGTCCGTAAGAGTACTCGCCGCAAAATCCATGAAGGTAATGGAAGTTCCGGTATATGTAAATGTCTGCGCGCCTGAAAATGCTACAACAAGATTACCATTATGATTCCTTTTCAATGCCTGAATAGTTACAGTACAGGTATCGCCATTCTTTTTAAGCAAACCATTAGAAATAGTCAGCGACCCATTAGGATAATACGCCCTTATCATTTTCCCCTTCTGATAGTTGTGGTAAATTACGGCATATGTTTCAATATTCTTATAATTATCCCAGTTCAAAACAATGTTCAAAAACCCATCGCTCCTTTCAGTAATTTCTCCTGTAAACTTCAGAGTTCTGCCTTTATCCAGTGCATCATCCTGGTCTGCAGGAGATACCGGTGTTTCCGACTGGCAGCCTGCAATTAAAAGAAAGATTGTAAGAAATGATAAAAGTACGAATAGTTTTTTCATGTCATTTTCCTCATTTTATTTAATAAATTATTTATTACTAAGTGAGCAGATTATTACTACATAATTATTATTTTGGCAGAGCATAAGCATCAGTGTGAACCCACTGTTTTCAGTGCGTTAACGCACTGTTTTACGGACTGCCTAACAAAGTGAGGAAAGGATTCTATGTTAGAAGGGATTTTACAGCTGTAATTTATCTTTATTCTGCAGGGCGAATCTGAGGAGATCTTTTGAGCTTTCCAGCTGAAGTTTCTGTGAAATGGTTACCTTATGGTTTTCGATTGTCCTTTTTGAAAGAAACAGCTGTTCAGCAATTTGATGATTGGTTTTTAATTCAGCAACAAGTGAAAGAATTTTTCTTTCAGACGCGGTTAGATTGTTGATCAGGATTAAAACAGAGTCGACTGAAGAGTGATTGCTCACCTTTTCTACAAGAATTTCAGTAAGGCTGTTGCTTATAAAATTCTTACCGGATGCCACATTCTGCACCGCTTTAACTATATCCAGTACAGCATCATCCTTTAATACGTAACCCTTAACGCCTTCATCCAGGGCATTGAGGAATATTTTACGGTCGTTATGCATTGTAAGCAGGACCACCCTGGTACTGCTTTTTCTTTCATGGAGTCTGCGGGTGATTTCAAGACCGGTAAGATCAGGCATCTGGTAATCCAGTACAGCAACATCAGGATTCAGCTTCAGGATCAGGTTTAAAGCATCACTGCCGTTCCCGGTTTCTGCAATGATATCAAAATCCTCGCAGCTTTCCAGTTCCTGTTTTACACCGAGACGGAAAAGAGGATGATCATCTGCAATAAGTATTTTGATCTTCTTCATATGGTTTTTCTAACATTACTGGTTATTAATTTTATACACCAACTGTATTACCGTACCCTTTTCGGGATTGCTGTTTATCTGCAGTGCAGCATCAAGCATTCTGGCACGCTCACGGATTCCGGTTATGCCGAACCTGTTTTTAGCAGAACTTTTATCAGTATCGAAACCGCTGCCGTTATCTGAAATTTTCATGTACAAGGATTCAGTATTTGCTTTAATTTCGATGAATGCATCTGAAGCTTTTGAATGCTTAACTATATTATTTATGCATTCCTGAACAATCCTGTAAAAATTCACCTCGTCAGTTTTGGAAAAAATGTCGGAAATTTCATCAATGGCAACATGAAATTTAATATCAGAACATTCAGATACTTTCTCCAGAATGGACTCCAATGCAGTCTTCAATCCCAGCTGATCCAGGTACTGGGGACGCAGATCATATATTATCTCT